>CAZKIZ010000133.1:0-8344 GCA_964552935.1 uncultured Rhodohalobacter sp.
AGAAGGTATTCCCGCCGTCAGTAACGAAAAGAGTGGCTGTTGAAGCGGGTGTAACACTTGGGTGGAAGCAGTGGCTTGGGAAAGACGGAGTTGTGATCGGTATCGATCGGTTCGGCGAATCGGCCCCCTATGAAGAGGTTTACAAACATTTAGGAATTACGTCTGAAAATATTGTGAAAGAGGCGATGAAATTGCTCAGTTAATATTGATGAATCAGGTATTTTTTGACAACAGAACAGACTTTTAAACCAATAACTCTAAAATAAACAACTAAGACTATGGCGAAAAAACAGGTAAATATTGCGCTTCTGGGACTTGGCTTTGGAGCTGAATTTATTCCCATCTATCAAAAGCATCCTAACGCAAATATGTATGCTATTTGTCAGCGTACGGAATCGGAGCTGAATAAAATTGGCGACGAATTTGGCGTGGATAAGCGTTACACATCGTATGAAGAACTTTTGAAAGATCCCGATGTAGACGCTGTACACATTAACACACCAATCCAGATGCATGCCGAGCATACGCTGATGGCTCTGCGTGCCGGAAAGCATGTGTCCTGTACCGTTCCGATGGCAACAACGGTTGAGGATTGCAAAGAGATTGTAGAAACGGTTAAGAAGACCGGCCTGAAGTACACGATGGCTGAAACAGTGGTTTACAGCCGCGAATTCCTGTTTGTAAAGGAGATGTACGACAATGGTGAACTTGGAGATATTCAATACCTGCAGGCAAGCCATCCGCAGGATATGGAAGGCTGGCCGGAGTATTGGGAGCGTATGAAGCCGATGCATTACGCCACGCACGTAGTAAGTCCTGTTCTTGGTTTGATGAACAAATCTGCTGAGTACGTATCCTGTTTTGGGTCAGGGAAGATCAGCGATGATTTGATTGAAAAATCCGGCTGCCCGTTTGCCGTTGAATCCGCACACATCAAGCTGCTCGATTCTGATGTGTCAGCCCATATTTACCGGTCTCTGTTTGATACTGCCCGTCAGTATCGCGAAAGTTTTGACGCCTACGGTACAAAGAAATCATTCGAATGGCCGCTTATTGAAGGGGAAGAGCCGGTAATCCATACGGCTAAAAAGCCTGAACCTGAAATTCCGGAGCGCGTGAAAGTGCCGGATTACGGACACCTGCTGCCGAAGGAAATTCAATCGTTTACCCAGGCGGGTGTTTACGATGCAGAAGACCAGGCTCACCTCTCATTTATTCAGGGTGCGGGCCACGGGGGATCACATCCTCACCTTGCGCACGAATTTATTTCAGCGATTGTGGAAGACCGGGATCCCTATCCGAATGCGGTTCAGTCGGCAAACTGGACATGTGTTGGATTGCTGGCGCACGAGTCTGCTATGAACGGCGGAGAGATCAAAAAACTCCCTGAGTTTACACTCTCCAAGTAGATAATTGATGAATTAAAATCAGGCAGAGATAGATTTCCTGCCTGATTTTTTTTAATCTGGGTTTAAGATAAATATGAAAAGAAAGTCGAAATCTGTCAGCACCTACTGGATCTGACAGCGTTGAGGTTACGAGTAAGTTGCTCAGTTATAAAATAAATCTATGCTCTGAACCAACGCTGACCGAAACCCGGAAAAGCTCCGGGAATGCTCTGGTCTTACTCGCTACCTAAAGCATGACACGGCACAAGTCTCGTAGGCTGATCAATCAATCAGACCGTACAGTTCTTCTAAAGTAAGTCCGTTAAAGTCCTTGATAACTTTCGAACATTTTGCCAGTTCCTCCGCTGAGTGTGTTGATGAAATGCCCACAACTTTTGAACCTGCCCGAACTCCGGCCTCAACTCCCGCGAGTGAATCTTCAAATACGATGCATTTCGAAGGAGGGAGGCTCAATCTCTCTGCTGCTTTGATATATACCTCGGGTTCAGGTTTTCCTTTATCAACGTCAGACGAGTCTAATATGGCTAAAAAATAATCTTTTATGTCCAGTTCAGATAAAATAAACTCAGCGTTTTCACCGGGTGCTGATGTAGCTACCGCAGTTGCAATACCGCTGTTTTTCAGCTTTTTAAGAAATTCGGTGATACCTGGAATAACGGATGATTTTGGATCAAACCGGTCACGAAACATCTGTTCTTTTTCATCTGCAAGCTTCTCGGACTGCTCAAAGGAAATTTTGCCAAACACCTCGGGTATCCACTCTTTGTTGGTCCTTCCCCAAACTCTCTCTTCCAGAAATGAATCTGTTACCTGCTGATTGTGTTTTTTGCAGAAATCTTTGATCGTCTCTTTATGAACCGGGTTGCTGTGAACGATCACACCGTCCATATCAAAAATAGCGCCAATAGTATTGCTCATATATCTTAAATTCTGTTTGTTCTCGCCGATTTTAAACATTTAAATACCGCTGCCACATGATAAGGATTCAAACTGTAAACTTTATACCTCTTGTCTGTCTTTCCCTCGTTTTGATGGTGTTGAGTCTTGCGGTTTGTCCGCAGCTTTTTAGTTTTTCAAATGGATCGTATGAAAACAGTGAGAGGACAGATAAAACCGGTGCATCAGATCCGGTCATCCGGTATGCCGGGAATCACGCATTTTTGACCGTCTCAAAAATATCCGACCATACATTCAGTGTAACTCTCTCGCCTCTTGAATCCCTACACAGTTCGGAACCGGACCTGCCCAAATCGGAATTTGTAGCCGATTATGAAAAAGAACAAATATGGAGAAGCCGTACGATCATGGATCCTAAGCGAGGCAGTGTTGGAGACTACTCTATTGCTTTACTCCGATCGCCCTTGAGAGTTATTTTCAGGCATGAAGATAAAGAAATACCACAGGAGCTGCGATGGCCTGATACTGACGACGGCCGATTGGAAATCCGGGTAGAAGAAAAGATTTACGGTCTGATGCGATCCGATCAGAACGGAAATGGCGTTTTGAAGACCATCAGCAATGAAACCGATAGTCATGAGAGTCGCTATTCACCGCAGGAGGGTGATCCGCTCATCCTCCACAGCGAAGGTGGCTGGACGCTGTTTATCGCCCATCCCGCAAGCAGCTCCAACTCATTTAAGCTCGATGGTAATAATGGTACATTTTTACCCGACTCTGAAAGATTAACATCACCTGTACAGATCTACATTACATTCTGGGACAATCCAAATGAGTTAAAGGAGGAGTACAGCCTCTTTGCCACTCCCGCCTTAATACAGCTTCTTCAGACTTCCGGTATTTATTGAATCACTGTAGCGTTGCTACTGGTTAGTTTACTGCCGATCATTTGATGATATAAAAGAGTTGTTTAAAGCATCAATCCTTTTGAAATCAGCTCGTCATTTGCTTATAAATGATGTCAAAAATTAATGTAACTTTTCTGCTTCAGTTGCTTTTTCGCATTTACAAGGGCTTAATCTCAGGGTTAAATATCTGGGTTTGAGTACTTTTCGTAAGTCTACTACAGGCGAACGGTCGATCATTGTATCTGATGTTTTAACAAAGACGTTATCGGCCGGCAAATACTAATGAAAAAGCAATATACCAACCGGCCTTGGCAGTGTGATTGAGGTGGTTAGGTTGACTGGAGCGTATGAGATCGTTTGTATAAAGCATACCGGCCGAATCTAAGTTTTGGACCTCTGAGAGCTATGGACCATTGCTTTATACATCTCATAGTGAAGGGAAACCTCCGAATGAGCAATGGCACAGCCCGGTGGTTTTTGGGTACTTTTTGACACCAAAAAGTACCAGGTTGAATTTCCAATTGAGGACATTTAACCCACTGCTAGCAATAAAAGTGTATTAACCAAATATAAATCCGAAAAAGGGGGACACCCAGAAATCGTTTTTTGTAACCGTAAGTCATTAAATATCAATGACCGAAAATTTATCTCCAAAAATGCGCGGAAGTCTGGATAGCATCAATCCCTTTGAAGTCAGCTCTTAACATGCTTATAAATGATGTCAAAAACGTCGGTTGGCTTGTAGCTATCTTCCGTAAGAAGTCCGGACTGTTGGGTGGCAATGAGCGGACCGGTTCCTGCTGTTGATGAGATACGGCCGTGCGACCCTTTCACACCGGAGCCGTCTATCGGAATCAGGTCCATGGTATACCGAAAGCCCAGCTTTTTCTGGAGAAGTCTGAATGCCACCTTTAGTTTCGGGAAAGTGATCTCAGGGTTGACCAGCAGTTCTGCAGGGTCGTATCCGGGCTTGGTGTGAATGGCTACTGTAGGTGCGAAATCGGGAGCTTTATCGTCATCCAGCCAGTAGTAGTAGGTAAACCAGGAACCGGGTTTGGCAATAGCCACAAGGTCGCCTGATCGTGGATGGTTCAGCTGGTGCTTCTTTTTGCCCTCTTCATCCAAAACAGATTCCACACCGGGAATCTTTTCAATCAATTTTTTGACCGGCCCGATATCTGCTTCGTTCTTTATGTAAATATGGGCAACCTGGTGGTCGGCCACGGCAAAAGCGCGGCTCTCATCCGGAATCAATATTTCGCCGCCCATCTCTTCCCGTATGGTAATGTATCCCTCTTTTCTGAGCACGCGGTTGATCGATACCGGGTTGTTCACCGGTTCAATGCCGTACTCCGAAAGGAGTATCACCCGAATGTTGCGGCTTTCATAGTAATCAAACAGGTCACCGCAAACGGAGTCTATCTCCTGAAGATCTTTAGAAACAGCGGGATCGTCCGGGCCGATGCGCTGTAAATTGTAATCGAGGTGCGGAAGATAGATCAGCGAGAGTGTGGGATCTTGCTTTTCAGCGATTTCAATAGCCGAATCTGCAATCCATTTGCTGGAAAATATGGTTGTATTTGGTCCCCAGAAATTAAAAAGAGGAAATTGTCCCAGTTTATCCTGAAGCTGGTCTCTGAGATCGATCGGTTTTGTATAAATGTCAGGGATCTTAACGCCATCGGCCCTGTAGATAGGGCGCGGGGTGATCAGGTAATCCACCGACGAGTTCATGTTATACCACCAGAAAAGATTGGCGCAGGTAAACCCTGAATCTTCCTCTTTCAGTTTTTCCCAGATTTTGGCCGACTGAACCAGCTTGTTAGACTGACGCCAGAACTTGATGATATCCATATCGCGAAAGTACCATCCGTTGGCCACTACGCCGTGCTCATCAGGCATTACACCGGTCAGGTAGGTAGATTGCACCGAACAGGTAACGGCCGGCAGCATAGAGTCTACCGGAGCCATTTTTCCCTTCGAAATCCATTCAGATATCCGGGGAGTGTGTTCACCAATAAGATCCGGTGTCAGTCCAACGACGTTGATGACGGCTGTTTTATGCATATCGGTACTGGTTGAATTGAGTTATGATTTTAGATATGAGTTTCCATTCAAAGCCTGATGTTAAGTCAGGCGTGATATTTCGGTAGTAAGACGGAGCAGAGGCCCTGAAGCTGTCTAAAAAGTCAGCTTTAAATTTATGCAAGCTTTACCTGTAAAGTATCTTTATAATCTATGGTGAACCCTCCAAGAGTTCAGAACTCTTGGAGGGTTTTGCTTAACCCCGCTGTTCAATCGCGTTTAGAGTCCATTTCAATTCCCGTACAATGGAGTCGGTGATGTCAGCTTTGAGATGATCCGGCAGAACTTCCCAGGTGTAGGTTTCAACCTCAAAATGTCTGCATCCTGCTTTTTTTAGAAGAGGCCTTATACTCTCAAGAATATGATCCTGAGTTGAATTCATCTCGTCAAAACGATCGATAAAGACCGGGACGTGAAAATGAATTCTCCACTCTTCAGAGTTTATATCATCAATCTGTTCAATGGCTTGCGGTAGATCCCTAAACTGTTTATAGGTTCCGTCATTACGCTTTTCAATCACCTGGTGCAGGTAGACCGGCTCATCAAACTTCCGGAGTTTTTCTGCCAGTTTTTTTCTGTCTGATGGATCGCTGCCGAGGTTCACTTTCAGGGCGGCACTCACCTGGGTTTTGCCAATACGTATTCCTGCTTCCAGGAAGCTGTCGATCGCTTCATGTGGATCTTCGTACTCCAGTGCAAAATGGCACGTGTCATAACAGACCCTGATGTGCCTTCGTAAGATCTCTTCCGCCTGAGCCCGGCTATACCCAAACTTGCTTTCAAGATATCTGCTGCCGTAAGGAAAAAGAGTTTGTTTAAAAAAGTCGATCGTTTCCGCACTGTTTTCAAGCAGACAGTCCGGCTCGGGTTCAATATCAAGGTGAAGTTCTTTGCCGTGAGACGTTTCAATCTCAGCCATTGTATGTGCGGCCTCAGCCAGGTGCCGTGTGCCGGTTTGCCGGATTTCATCTACAGGTGGGTTGTGATCCCAGTATTTGTAAGATAGGGGTGAAGTGGAGATTCCCCCGTCAGCGCCGTCCGGTAACAGCTCAGAAAGAATGGCAATCAGATCGAGCGTATAGTCCAGGCGCGCGCTTTGCGTCCAGTCTGGCGCATACACGTCATCTTTCACTCTCTCTCCGTGAAAGCTGCCGTACGGAAAGCCATTAATTGTGAAAATGTAAAGATCTTCATTGCTGAGCCACTCTTTAAAAGCGGCCAGTGAATCTGGCTTTTTCAGGGTTTTTGCAGCTTTTGCAGAGAGTCGCAAACCAACACCGAAAGGAGCGTCGGGTGATACCCTTCGTTTGATTTCGGGAAGATGTAGTTTTAGCTGTTTGAAATGATCGATCCACTCCTCGCCGGAATGGATGTTTGAGCAGTAGGTGAGGTGGCAGCCCGGGTGCGATTGCAGAATCATAAAATGATTAAGTTAAGCCAGTTCTTTTTCAGTGGCATGCAGCATTGTAATTGCTTTCTTGTAAAGATCGGTGTCAACTTCATGAACTTCAACGCCTTTACCGATACTTTCGAGAAGCATTATGGTAAGTTCGCCACCCAGGTGCTCCCTGAACTCCTGAAGTCCGTGCAGAACTGATTTTTTTCTGTCGGGATCGTCGAGCCCCTGTTCCAGTTCCGGAACATAGAGCTGAAAACCACACTCCTTGAAGAGGTTAAGAATGCGGTTCAGACTCTCCTCCGAAAGCATCCCTTTCAGGTGTGAATAGGTAGAATCGAGGGCAATTCCAATGGCAACCGCTTCGCCATGACGCAGTTCATAGTTGGTGAGCTGTTCAAGTTTATGCGCTGCCCAGTGTCCAAAATCGAGAGGGCGCGATGACCCGGTTTCAAACGGGTCGCCGGAAGTGGAAATATGCTCAAGGTGGAGCTCAGCGCAGCGATGAATCAGTGTTTTCATGGGCTCCATGCTCCGGTCATCCAGTTGTTTCGCATTCTCTTCAAGAAAATTGAAGAATGCGGCGTCTTTAATCAGCGCTACCTTCACGGCCTCCGATATGCCGGATCTCCAGTCGCGCTGTTCAAGCGTTTTAAGGAATTCAAAATCGTTTATGACAGCATGAGGCGGCACAAATGTACCGAGAAAATTTTTCTTGCCGTATGCATTTACTCCGTTTTTTACACCAACCGCCGCATCGTTTTGGGCCAACACCGTTGTTGGAATTCGGATCAGGCGAATGCCCCTGTGTGCTATAGCAGCAGCATAGCCGGTCGTGTCGATTACAGCGCCGCCTCCAACAACGCATACAAAGCTGTGCCTGTCGAGATCTGCGGCTTCGATAGCGTCAAGTATAATCTGAACGTGATCCGGATCATTCTTTGAAGCTTCACCTCCGGGGATAATCACCGGAATATCTACTAACTCAAATTTTTCAGGATGGAGCGATGAATAGGCACGGATATCATCCATCAGGGCAGGGTGGTGCTGGTTCATTTCCCGATCGAATACAAACAATATTTTCGGTGCAGGTTTTTCTGAAGTGATGTTTAATTGATCTAAGAAAAGGGTGTTGGTTGGATCGAATAGCCCTTCGGTAAATACTACATCATAGCTAAATGGAACACTAAATTCTTGTCGTATCTTCTTCATGAAAAACTTCTCAACTATGGTTTAATCAATAAATAATTTCCAATGTGCTAACAATTCATAAGTGTAATAAGCACGTATAAAAACATTAGTATACAACTTATGAATCGAAAAAATGCAGAGATGATTCATTTTTTTACAACCTAAAGAAGCTGTTTATATCATCCGGATATAAATTACATAGAAGCACAGCTCTTCTTAAAAACAGCCTGATCAGTCGCATTGAAATATTGAAGAATTATGATCCATTACAAAGCATTCTATGCTGACCCTGAAAGTGAACCAATGGATCCGTTGATAAAATCCATTCTCTGAGGCTGTCCAAAAAGGGCGTGGTATTGCAGAAATGGTATCTATTTCGTCATTCCGGACCCGATCCGGGATCTCCCGTCTATATCAACGATTGGGATCCCGCATCAGGTGCGGGATGACGCCCTTTT
>CAZKIZ010000134.1:0-7523 GCA_964552935.1 uncultured Rhodohalobacter sp.
CAACCGGCGGTAACGTTGATTTTGGAGTTGAGCGTTTTCGTCACGCCAACCAGCTTGACCAGGACTACCTGGAGCTGACGGCAAATGCAACCTACTTTGTAGGTTCACATACGCTTACGTTTGGTACAAATAACTATCTGAACCAGTTCAATAATGTATTTATTCAGGATGCATTGGGTACGTACACGTTCCAGAATCAGTTTGATAATGACGGTAACCTGATTGAAAGCGGAATTGACCGTTTTGCCAGAGGTGCCCCAACACGCTACCAATACAGCTATTCAACTGATGAAGATCAATTTGGAACTCAGCCTGCCGCTGAATGGGGATATAACACCTTTGCTCTATATGCACAGGATGAGTGGTCGGTAAATAATAATCTGACGCTGACGCTTGGAGTTCGCGCTGATTTAACTGTATTCCCGGATGATCCGCCAAGCAACCAAACGTTTGCACAGGATTTCCAAGGCTTTGATACCGGCAATGTACCCGATCCAACCCTTCAGTTTAATCCTCGATTTGGATTCAACTGGAATGATGGAAATACTCAGATTCGGGGTGGCGTAGGTCTCTTTTCAGGTGGTGAACCTGGTGTGTGGCTTTCTAACCAGTATAGCAACACTGGTGTAGATCTTGCCCGGCTCGACGTTAGACGTGATTTTGACGATGGATTCTTTTCAGCGGATGTAAATAATCAACCGGTGCCCGGAGATGGAAGCGGACTCGATCCCATCCAGACCACCGAGGTGAACATTACCGATCCTGATTTCAAAATTAACCAGATCTTTCGGACCAACCTCGCTGTAGAACAGAGGCTGCCGTGGAATCTTGTTGGTACGGTGGAGTTTCTTTACAGCAACAACCTTCAGGATGTAACCTATCAAAATCTGAACCTGCCGGGAGCCAATCAAAACGTAACCGTTACGGACGGACGTCCCTATTTTGGTGAAGTTACATTTGATGAAGATGGCGACCCGGTTTACAGTCAGCGCAGAGTGAGTAATAATTTCACCGATGTACTTCTGCTGACCAATACAGATTTGGGATATCAGTGGAGTTTAACCACACAGCTCAGAAAAGAGTTTTCTGACGGCTGGTTTGCCGACGTTTCCTATACCTATGCAGATGGGAAATCTGTGAATGACGGAACATCAAGCCGAGCGATCTCAAACTGGCAGTTTAATGAAGTGCCCGGAGATCCGAACAACGCTCCTGCAGCGCGATCTATACACATCACGCCGCACAGGTTTCTTGCTTCTGCATCATACCGGTTCAATTACGGCAGCCGATACGCAACTACCTTCTCCCTGATTTACGAAGGGAGACAGGGCAATCCATTGACCTACGCCTACTTCACCCAGCCGAATCAAAGTATCAACGGCGATTATCGCGGGTCTAATGACCTCGTGTACGTTCCTGCAAATGAGAACGATGTGATACTGCGAAACACCACCTGGGAAGAACTCGACAACTTTATCGAGAATAATGAAGCACTGCGTGAAAATCGCGGACAGATTGTGCCGAGAGGCGAGGGTAATCAACCCTGGGTAAACCTGATCGACTTCAGAATTACACAGAATATCCAAACGTTTGGCGGACAGTCTCTTGAACTCTCGCTCGATATTCTGAACTTTGGAAACCTGATTGGACGTGCAATCGGCCAGGATACATGGGGCGTAGAGAGATTTGCGTCTAATGGTGTGGTTACAGAGATAACCTTTGAAGGCTTCGATGCAGCAGAGCAGGCAGATGGATCAGTTGAACTGCAGCCAATCGTGAGCTTCAACCCTGATCGGGTGCCCAATAACATCGATCAGTTTACAATAGCCAATACGAGCTCACGCTGGAGAGCGCAGCTTGGGTTGAGATATTCGTTCTAAACTGATAAATAACATACTTATAGTGAGGAAAGGCGACTGACAGGATCAGTCGCCTTTTTTTTGTCTTAAAATTCTGCTGGATTGTGAACAGGAGCATTCTGGTTTTTTAACCAGAGTTATTCACGTAGTAAGGTGTGAATTTAATGTAGTCTTGTGTGAGTATATGTGGAATTTTACTACATGCTGGATGATGAAGGGTATTTATTTTCCCATCCATATTATAGTGGCTGCTACATCACTATATTGCGGAAATTGAGTTAGGATGACTTGACTCTTTTGGCCACTACTGGGTCAGAGCCTTATTTCTGACTGCAGAATATTTGGCTCGATTTTTTTCGTATTTGTGAAGGAAGAAACCCGACATCTCTTTTTTACCCAAACAAATCAACATAACCCGGAGAATTTTGCTGCACCTGCAAAAAATGAGTTTTAGTAAAAATTCCGGGCAGGAATGCGAACTCAGAAAAGAAACTCAGAGATACCCAAAATAAACAGGGGGATTAAAAAGAAAAGAGTTGCGATATACGCTCCAACGAACCACTTATTTTTCTGAGTGATTGAGGCCATTTTCTCGGCTATTGTTGGTGGGATATTTCTCAGGAAGGGTATCGAGAAAATCAGAAGGATAGCAAAGGCATTAAATAACAGGTGAAGCAATGCAATTTGAAAAGCAAGTATAGCTGTTGGACCCGTAATGGCCGTGGCAGCAAGCATTGCTGTTACCGTTGTGCCCAGATTACCGCCCAGTGTAAAAGGGTAGATCTGTTTCATGGTCATGACTCCGCTGCCGGCCATTGGAACAATAAGCGCAGTTGTAGTGGATGACGATTGAACCAGCACCGTGATGATGCCACCCGCGCCCATACCGGACAGGGGGCCGCGACCCACAGCTCTGTTTAAAATTTCAAGAGCTTTTCCCGTCATAAGTTTTTTCAGGATTTTGCCTATTGCATGGACCACGTATAAAATCATGGCGATGCCAATAAGAATCAAAATAATACCTTGCCAGACACCATCTATAATCTCAGACATCCACAGGATTGCATTTACGGAAGGGGATATGGCTATTGAGATAATATTGAAGCTGCTCACATTTACCTCTGCAGAGGCTATATCGGATGCAAAAAAGCCGGCCAGCCAGAGTGATGCGTTTTCAAGAGGGTGAAAAATCAATTCAATGGGGAAAAGCAGAAGTACGGCGAGCACATTAAAACTGTCATGAACAGTTGCGGCAGAAAAGGCTCTTTTAAACTCTTCGCCATCCCTGACATGGCCCAGGCTCACAATAGTACTCGTCAGTGAAGTGCCGATATTGGCCCCCATGATCATGGGAATTGCAATCGATAATGGCAACCCGCCTGCCACAAGCCCAACTATGATTGAGGTAACTGTGCTTGAACTCTGAATAGCTGCGGTTGCAACCACACCCACCATCAATGCGATCAGTGGGTTGGTAGCAAATTCAAATAGCTGTGCAGCGGCTTCGCCCGTAGACAACTTAAATCCATCCCCGATTATTGCAACGGCCACAAGGAGGAAATAAATCAACAACACAACAGCTGTCCATTTTATCCCGTCACCATATTGATTAATCTTTTTCAAGATGTTTTTATGAGCAGCTTCCAAACAATTCTATAATAAAACTTTGACTGATTGATGTGGTAGGTCTAATTCAGGAAAGTAGCTATCTGCTGTTAAGAGAATGTTACTGAACTGTTAAGCATAGATCACTTTGGCCTGCGTATTGGGAAAAAATTCCTGTCTCGTGAATAATAAGTGTTAAATCTAGAGCTCTTGGTAAGCCTTGATCAAATCTCAAAAGCAGGGGAAAAATTTTAATTGATAATGCTGAATTAACATTGGGTGCGTAACATAAAATCTGACTTTTTATCAACAGGTTTTATCACCTTCACTTAATAAATGCACTTTCTATGTACAAACTATACCTACTACTTATTGCTGCAATTATGATTGTGCCGTCACTTGCACATTCGCAGGCCACAACATCGTCCATTTCTGGTACGGTGGTAGATCAGGCCGGGGAACCACTACCGGGTGCTACAGTACTCGCCGTCCATGAACCATCCGGCACCCGCTACGGTGCTTCAACACAGGCTGACGGCCGGTACAATCTCAGGGGCATGCGTGTTGGCGGCCCTTACACCATAACGGTAACGTTTATAGGATTTGAGTCGTCCGTTGAAGAAGGAGTGGAACTTAACCTGGGTGTTACATCGAATATAGACTTTGAACTTCGGGAAACCGGTACAGAACTTGGAGAAGTTACTATATCGGCACTTAGAAGCGGTACTTTCGGCTCGGACAGAACCGGTGCGGCCACCTCTATTAGCAGATCGTCCATTGATAACCTGCCTACGATCTCCCGAACAATCGGCGATTTTACGCGACTCACTCCACAGGCAAGCGGCAATAACTTTGCGGGGCAGGATAACCGGTTTAATAACATCACTGTTGACGGCTCGGCCTTTAACAACGCTTTTGGCCTTGGCGGACAGCCCGGAGACCGTACAGGAGTGGCTCCTATTTCTATAGATGCACTTGAACAGATTCAGGTGAATATTGCACCGTTTGATGTCCGGCAGGGTAGTTTTGCCGGAGCCGGCATCAACAGCGTTACCCGAAGTGGAACCAATGAATATTCAGGATCACTTTACTACCGCTACAGGGATGAAAGTTTTGTAGGGACAAAAGTAGGGGATTCCGATTTTAATCCCGGTGAATTTCAGTTTAACCAGGTTGGGTTACGTCTTGGCGGGCCAATTGTAAGAGACAGGCTGTTCTTCTTTGCCAGCTATGAGGGTGAGTCGCTAACCGAGCCCGGAACCACGTTCAGAGCGAACACCGGGGGTGAATCGGTCGGTGGAAATATTACAAGAGTTCAGGAGACGGATCTGAACGAGCTCAGCAACTTTTTGAGCAGTAATTTCGGCTACGAAACGGGTCCGTTTCAGGGATATGACAACAGGACTCCTGCAACGAGATTTCTTGCAAAAATTGACTACAATTTAAATGACCGAAATAAATTAAGCCTTCGATACACACATCTCGATTCTGAGACTGATGTGCTCGCATCCAACTCCTCTTCTCTGGGTTTTGGGGGGCGTAGAACAAATACAAATGCCCTGAATTTCAGAAATACCAATTATATTATTCTCGAAAATATTCGATCGCTGGTGGGCGAATGGAACTCCAATATTGGAGACAACATGTCGAACAATATGATTATCGGGTACACCTACCAGGATGAGAGCCGTGACTCGAGAGGAGATTTCTTTCCACTCGTGGATATTCTGCAAGAGGGTTCAACCTACACCTCATTTGGTTTCGAGCCTTTTACACCAAACAATGAATTAAAGTATTCAACTTTCCAGTTTCAGAATAACTTTAGCATCAGTTCAGGTAGTCACTACATAACCTTTGGTGCAAGTGCTGAGTATTACGAATCAGAGAACGTATTTTTCCCCGGTTCACAAAGCGCATATGTGTACGAATCTTTGGATGATTTTTATGCGGATGCAAACGGATTCCTGAACAATCCAAACCGATCAGAATCGGATGTAGAACTGAGAAGATTTCAGGTTCGTTGGTCAAATCAGCCCGGCCTTGATCGTCCTGTACAGCCACTCGAAGTTTTTAGTATGGGCTTATATGGCCAGACTGAGTGGTCCGTAACGAACAATTTAAATCTTACTCTTGGGTTAAGAGCAGACGTTCCATTTTTCGGAGATACCGGCTTTAATAATCCGGAAGCGAATGATTTGACCTTTAGGGATGAAGACAACAATCCGGTTCAATTCCGTACAGATAAACTTCCTGACCCGAATATTCTCTGGTCGCCCCGTGTTGGTTTCAACTGGGATGTAAATGGTGACCGAACTACGCAAGTTCGGGGCGGAACCGGCATCTTTTCGGGTCCTCCGCCGTACGTTTGGATATCAAACCAAATTGGAAATAATGGTGTACTGACAGGCTTTGAGCGTCTTGACGAAACCACTCAGCGGCCATTTAACCCGGATCCAAACGCGTATAAACCTTCCAGTGTAACCGGAGATCCTGCTTCAAGTTACGAGCTCTCTTTTACCGATCCTGATTTTAGGTTTCCACAAGTCTGGAGGACCAATTTTGGAGTTGATCAACAGCTTCCGTTCGGCCTGGCCGGAACGGTTGAGTTCCTGTATGGCCGCGATGTGAACGGGATCTACTACATCAATGCAAATCTTGCAGAGCCGGACTCCCGTTTTGCCGGTGTGGATGACCGACCGCGCTGGACTTCAGGCAACCGAATCCACCCAAATATCGATAACGCTATTGTGTTGAAGAACCAAAGTGTTGGATATACGTGGGATATCTCAGCATCGCTTGAACGACCGTTGCAGGATGGTCTCTACGGAAAAGTGGCTTACAACTACGGTGAAGCTAAAAATACCATCAATCCCGGATCTATTGCATTCGGCTCTTGGAACAACAATCCGCACATTGGAGACCCGAACAACCCGGGACGTGGTTTCTCAAGCGGATCTTCATATCACAGAATGTTTGCATCACTCTCGTACCGCAATGAGTTCTTTAGCTTTGGTGCAACCACATTTTCCCTGTTCTGGGAAGGCAGAACCATTGGAAACGCAAGCTACACCTTCTCCGGTGATATTAACGGCGATGGTGGCAGCAGTAACGATCTGATCTATATTCACAACGATATTTCAGAGATGAACTTCCAGACCTACGACCTGAATGGCCAAACAATTACCGCACAGGAACAGGCCGCCGCATGGGACGCTTACATCGAGCAGGATCGCTACCTTAGCAGTAACCGCGGAAGCTATGCTGAGCGAAATGGAGTGCGACTTCCAATGGTGTTTCGCTCAGATGTGAGTATTGCCCAGGAGTTTTTCACCGATATCTTTAACAGAAGAAATGCTATTCAATTCAGGCTTGATATCCTGAATGTGAATAATCTTATATCGAGCAACTGGGGCGGCGGACAGAGAATGACGACCACGCAGCCATTGATAGCAGCCGGCGCAGATGATAACGGAGTAATGACCTACCGGCTTGCAAGACAAGGTGGCGAATTTATCTCATCCACGTTTGACGATACGGTTAATCTGGCAGATGTATTCAGAATGCAGTTTAGCATTCGCTATTCGTTCAACTAAAAAAAGTACTCCACAATTTTACAAAAGGATGATTGGTTCGCTGATCATCCTTTTTTTATTTTAAGCCGCCCACTAAATTTATCCACAAGCTCCATTTATGAATAAAATATCATCGTTACCACTACTGATTTTTTCTCTACTCTTTGCACTTTTCGTGCTGAATGGCTGTAATTCAGATCAGACGCCTGATCAGCCGGAGAACCAAAAAGTTCTGCTCATCTCCATCGATGGATTTATGAATGAGTATCTCGACCGAAATCCCACACCAAACTTTGATCGATTTATCGAAAGCGGTGTGAAGGCGGAGCACCTGATTCCAGTATTTCCCACCAAAACATTTCCAAACCACTACTCAATAGCAACCGGCCTGTATGTAGAGAATCACGGGATCATCTCAAACAGTTTTCCTGACGACAGCCTGGGCGGCAGATTCAGATACGGGCCGCCAGACGATAGTCCGAATGAC
>CAZKIZ010000134.1:7533-8324 GCA_964552935.1 uncultured Rhodohalobacter sp.
GTGAGCCAATCTGGACAACCGTTGAGCTGCAGGGTAAGAGATCAGCCACGATGTTCTGGCCCGGTTCTGAAGCTTCAATCCATGGTGTGCAGCCCACCCGCTGGAAAGATTATGACGGTTCGGTGGAGAACTATTCCCGCATTGACACGGTAATGGCCTGGCTTGATCCGGCCGGGGAGGTTGATGCCGATTTTGCCACTCTCTATTTCAGCGATGTGGACAGCCGCGGACACGCTCACGGCCCCAACTCTCCGGAGGTGGACGAGGCGGTAGTTCAGGCCGACTCCCTGCTTGGCTATCTGCTGGACAAGATTGCGGAACTCAATCTGTCTGATCAGCTGAACGTACTGGTCGCTTCCGATCACGGAATGACAGAGCTGTCGGAGGATAAAGTTATATTTCTGGATGAGATGATCGACATGGACGATGTACGCGTGATTGACTGGACGCCGGTGGCGATGCTGCAGCCGGAAGAGGGTAAGAAAGAGGAGGTGTATCAAACCCTGAAAGAGAACGAAGAGAACTACAGTGTCTACAGGCGGGATGAGCTTCCGCGGGAGTTCCGCTTCTCAAACCACTATCGCATACCAGAAATTATTATGATTGCTGATCCGTCCTGGACGATCACCTCGCGCGGTTTCTATGAGCAGAGAGGACTGATTGCCGGCACGCACGGCTACGATCACAGAGCACCCGAAATGGCCACAATCTTTTTCGCCAGCGGACCTGCACTAAAACAAGGACAAACCGTGCCGCCATTCCAGTCTGTTCATCTCTATGAGCTGATGGCG
>CAZKIZ010000135.1:0-2395 GCA_964552935.1 uncultured Rhodohalobacter sp.
CGTTGTGGCAGTGAACACTCAACACGGCCTGATCGATGTTTGGTACATTCTCTTTAATTCCTTTGATGAGCTCACCAAATTCCCAGGGGAGGGCGTAGCCTACGGTATCGGGTACGTTGATGGTTGTGGCTCCGGCGCTGATCGCCGCTTCAAATACTTCGTACAAAAACTGAGGATCGCTGCGTGAGGCGTCTTCAGCCGAAAATTCCACATCGTCGCAGTAAGAGCTCGCTTTTACCACGGCATATATGGCGGACTCTATAACTTCTTCGCGCGTTTTGCAGAGCTTATATTTCATGTGAATATCTGAAGTGGCGATGAAGGTATGAATTCTCGGTTTTTTCGCCTTCTCAACCGCTTTAGCGGCTCTTTCAATATCCGCATCGGTGGTGCGGCAGAGCCCGGCAACGGTACTGTTTGTAACGGTTTCGGCAATCGCCTTTACCGTTTCGAAGTCGCCGTCTGAGGCGATCGGGAATCCCGCTTCAATTACGTCAACGCCGAGGCGTTCAAGCTGACGGGCAAGCCGAAGCTTCTCTTTCTTGTTCATACTGTACCCGGGAGATTGCTCACCGTCGCGGAGTGTCGTGTCGAATATTTTAATCTGTCTGTTCATTGTTCTGAATATTTTTCTGGTTGTTTGTTGGACCTGTGTTCGTCAGTGGTTGGGATCTTCTGTAATTCAGCCGAACCGGCTAGCAGATCAACCAGATTAAAAATTCCATGAGGTTTAATGGACCTGTATCTCATCGCGAACCTCCGTCTCTTTCGATTTATTAGATGAGTGATGCATCAAATAGTAGTTCATGCTGTCGGCCAGGGCCTGCCAGCTTGCGTCCACAATATTTTTGGACACTCCCACGGTGCCCCACGAGTTTTGGTTCTGACCGGAATCGATCAGCACACGCACGCGGGCTCCCGTACCATCCTTTTCATTCAAAACACGTACCTTGTAATCTTTCAATACAACATCTGCAATATCGGGATAGAACTTACAGAGGGCTTTCCTGAGGGCTTTATCGAGGGCGTGAACAGGACCGTTTCCTTCAGCCGCGCTGTGCTCGAGCTGGCCGTGAACATTTACACGGATGGTAGCTTCCGAACGGGATTCGCCCGAGGCATCGCGATCCATGATGACCCTGAACCCTTCCAGCTCAAAGAGATTGGAAAACGGCTCGGTCATCTTTTTCACAAGCAGCTCAAAGGAGGCTTCTGCGGCCTCAAACTGAAATCCTTCATTTTCAAGCTGCTTCAGCTTCTCCACAATTTCAGGAACAGAGCCATTGGATCCCTTGAGGTCAATTCCAAGCTCTTCAGATTTATAAAGCACATTGCTTTTTCCGGAGAGATCCGATACCAGCACGCGGCGCTTGTTGCCAATCACTTCAGGACGTACGTGCTCATAGGTTTCTTCATTTTTCATCACCGCACTTACGTGAACGCCGCCTTTATGAGCAAAGGCGCTTCGCCCGGTATAGGGCATCCGGGTTTCGGGCGCCACATTGGCAATTTCGCTCACAAAGCTGGAGAGCGACGTAAGCTGTTCAATACTCTCTTTAGGGACGCATCTGTAGTTCTGCTTGATCTGAAGATTGGGTATCACAGAGCAGAGATTCGCATTACCGCAGCGCTCGCCATACCCGTTAATGGTTCCCTGTACATGCTCGCACCCTGCGGCAACGGCTGCAATGCTGTTCGCAACGGCGAGCTCACAATCGTTATGGGCGTGAATGCCGAGCCGGGCGGTCGTAGCCGCAAAGACCTTCTCAACAATGTGGGTGATCTCGTGGGTAAGGGTTCCGCCGTTTGTATCACAGAGAACAAGCGTGTCGGCCCCGGCCCGCTCCGCTGTTTTGAGCGTTTCGATGGCGTATTCGGGATTGTTTTTATAGCCGTCAAAAAAGTGCTCGGCATCGTACACAACCTCTTTGCCATGTTCCTTCAGGTAAGAGACAGAACGCCTGATAATCTCAAGGTTCTGCTCCGGTGTGATCTTAAGCGCCTCTTCAACATGCAACAGCCACGATTTGCCAAAAATAGAGACCACATCGGTATTCGCTTCTAGAAGAAACTGGATATTCTTATCATTTTCCGGTTTGGACCCTGCCCGGCACGTGCTTCCGAACGCCACAATTTTCGAATGGGTGAACTTAGCATCTGAAGCCAGTTTGAAAAATTCAAGATCTTTTGGGTTCGATCCCGGCCATCCGCCCTCAATGTAATCCACTCCAAATGCGTCAAGACGATGGGCGATTCGCAGTTTATCACTCGCCGAAAGGCACACTTTCTCTCCCTGTGTACCGTCGCGAAGCGTGGTGTCGAATATTTGGATGGTTTTGGACATTGTTGGTGGCTGTGGTTGTTGTTAGGTTTTGGTGTTTGAGAGTCCCCCTTC
>CAZKIZ010000135.1:2495-8267 GCA_964552935.1 uncultured Rhodohalobacter sp.
AAGGGGGACTTTCGGAACTCCGCCAAAGATCACTCCGCGGGCTCCGGTTCTGATTTCTTACCGTCATCAATCCAGTTCATCATGGATCGGAGATCTTTTCCTACTTTTTCGATCTGGTGCTCGCCGAGGCTTGTTCGCATCTTTTTGAGATTCGGCATGCCGTCGGAGCTTTCTTTCATCCACTCTTTGGCAAATTGGCCTTTCTGAACTTCGCTCAGAATCTCCTTCATCCGCTTTTTGGTGCCGGCGTCAATAACGCGGTCGCCGCGGCTGAGTCCGCCGTACTCGGCCGTTTCGCTTACGGAGTAGTACATTCCTTCGATTCCGCCCTCATACATCAGGTCTACAATCAGCTTCAGTTCGTGGAGGCACTCGAAGTAGGCAATTTCAGGCTGGTACCCTGCTTCTACCAATATTTCAAATCCCGCTTTCACAAGTTCTGATGCGCCGCCGCAAAGAACGGCCTGCTCGCCAAAGAGATCGGTTTCGGTCTCTTCTTTAAATGTAGTTTCAAGTACTCCGGCACGCGTACCGCCGATAGCTTTTGCATATGCGAGAGCTGTTTCCTGAGATTTTCCTGAATAGTCCTGGTACACGGCGAAAAGGCACGGAACACCCGATTCTTGTGTGAAGACCCGGCGCACCAAATGACCTGGTCCTTTTGGAGCTACCATAAATACGTCTACATTTTTCGGGGGTACGATACCGTCGAAGTGGATATTAAATCCGTGGGCAAACGCCAGGGCATTTCCTTCTTCAAGATTAGGGGCGATATCCGATTTGAACACATCAGCCTGGAACTGGTCGGGAATCAGGATCATGATGATGTCGCCTTTTTTAGCGGCTTCGGCCGTTTCAAACACCTTGAGACCTTCATTTTCCGCATCAGCCCATGAGGAGCTGCTCTTTCGAAGGCCAACAACTACATTAACCCCGCTGTCTTTCAGGTTTAGAGCGTGCGCATGACCCTGGCTGCCGTAGCCAATTACGGCTACGGTCTTACCAGCCAGGGCATTGAGGTCAGCGTCGGTGTTGTAATATGTTTTTGCTTTCATTCTGTTTGTTTGTGTTGGTGTGTTATTAAATTTGTTGGTTGAAAAGTCCCCCTTTGAAGGGGGACGATAAAACACGTTCAGTGTTTTATCTGGGTGATGATCATTCAGGATTAAACATTTGGAGTAAGTTCAAGTTCTTATCAAAGCTCCGAGAACATCCCTCGCAGGGGAGATTAAAAACGCCATCAATCATCCCCATCACGCACTTCCTTTAAATTCGCGTTTGGTTGCCACTGCACCGGTACGGGCAACAGACGAGATACCGTGGGGACGAAGCACTTCAATCAGCGCGTCGATCTTGTCACGAATTCCGGTTACCTCCAGTGAGATTCTATTCGGGCTCAGATCGATCACTTTGGCCTTGAAGGCCTGTGCAATCAGCATGATCTCTGTCCGGTTTTCAGAGGTGCTTGCCACTTTAATAAGCGCAAGTTCCCGTTCTATAAACTTCTTGTTGGTCAGGTTGGTCACTTTCTTCACGTCCACCACATTATGGAGGAGTTTAGTGATCTGTTCCACGATTTCTTCGCTGCCGGTTGTGGTAAGCGTGATGCGGGCCATACCCGGTTCCGCTTCCGATGCAAAAGTAATACTGTCGATCTCAAACCCTTTCCCGCTAAAGATTCCGATGATCCTGGAGAAGGTGTTGAGGTTGTGCTTAACGAGCACCGAGAGCGTGTTTTTGGTGGAGTTGGAAGTGGATATAAGTGAGTTAGTGCTCATTCTGTTTATTTGCACTCCTCATCTGATTCAACCATCTCATTCAATGCTGCTCCGGAGGGTACCATCGGGTAGCAGTTTTCAGTCTCTACAACCCGGAAATCCATTAATACGGGTCCGTCGTCAATTTTCATCGCTTTTTCGAGTACGTCACGCATCTCGGCGGGGGTAGTTGCCCGCATGCCAACTGCACCGTAGCACTCAGCCATTTTCACAAAGTCGGGATTGTTTTTACCGAACACGGAGTAGCTGGTTCGGTTTTTATAGAAGAGCTGCTGCCACTGGCGAACCATGCCGAGGCAGTTGTTATTCATCAGGGCGATCTTAACGGGAATCTTGTACTCTACAGCCGTCATCAGTTCGTAGGATGACATCTGGAACCCGCCGTCGCCCGTGATACAGACCACATCGCGATCAGGACAGGCAATTGTAGCACCGATTGCTGCGGGAAATCCGTAACCCATCGTTCCCAGTCCGCCAGAGGATATCCAGGATCGGGGATGATTGTATTTATAATGTTGTGCTGCCCACATCTGGTGCTGTCCCACATCCGTAACTACAATAGCATTGCCGTTTGTGATTTCGGAGATCATCCTCACCATGTGCTGCGGGTAGATTTTATCCTCCGCTTGAGGCACAACAAGCGGATGTTCTTTTTGCCAGGTGTGGATCTGATCCCACCACCCATCTATCGAGGGTGATTTGATCATCTGATCGAGAACCGGGAGAACGTGCTTCACGTCGCCCACAATCGGTACTTCGGTGGGGACATTTTTACCGATACTCGAAGGATCGATATCGATATGGATTTTCCTTGAGTTCTGGGAGAACCCGTCAAGCCGGCCGGTTACCCGATCATCAAACCGGGCACCTACACAGAGAAGTACATCACAGTCGGTCATCGCCATGTTGGCGTACCATGTGCCGTGCATTCCCAGCATCCCAAGCGACTGCGGTTTTGTTTCAGGAAAACCGCCAAGCCCCATCAGTGTGGTGGTTACCGGAATGTTGTGGCGTTCGGCCATTGCCGTAAGCTCTTCCCACGCTTCACCTAAAATCACGCCGCCGCCGGCATAAATGAGCGGTTTCTTTGCCTCGCTCAACATTTTTGCCGCTTTGGCAATTTGCGAGTGGTGCCCCTGCGTGGTCGGCTTGTAGCTCGGTATCTGAACTTTCTTCATACCCGTATATCTGCCCGCAGTGTTGAGCATGTCTTTTGGGAGATCGACCAAAACAGGACCCGGCCGGCCGCTTGTTGCAATATGAAAAGCTTCCCGAAGACAGTGCTCCAGTTCATTCACATCACGCACAAGATAGCTGTGCTTGGTGATGGGGCGCGTAATTCCAACAATATCTGCCTCCTGGAACGCGTCGTTGCCAATCACGCCAGTGGGAACCTGCCCGGTTAAGACCACAAGCGGTATGGAGTCCATTGCCGCAGTTGCGATTCCCGTAACGGTGTTCGTTCCTCCGGGTCCGGAAGTTGCCAATACCACTCCCGGTTTGCCGGTTGCCCTCGAGTAGCCATCGGCCGCATGGGTACCGGCCTGCTCATGGCGTATCAGGTAGTGATTGATGTCGTGACAGTCGAAGAGCTGATCATAAATCGGGAGAACAGCTCCACCGGGATAACCAAAAATGGTATCAACGCCAAGGTCGGTAAGCGTTTTGATAAGAATCTCCGCACCGTTAAAGCGTTCACCTTCCGGTTCGCCGGATGGTACGGATTCGAGAAACGAGGAAGTCTGTGACGCGTCGGGTGAATTTTGTTTAGCAGGTTTCATTGGCATATGGATATACGTTTCCTGCCGGAGGTCAAAATTAAGATGTGTTGAGGAATCTGAATTCTAATCTCCGGCTGTTTATTTAGCTCAGAATTAGAATTAGAATGTTAATAATTAGAATAGATAGAATAGACAGATCCAGTAGTAAACGGATATCTGCAGACTCAATTGATACAACAGGTAAGACATTATTGGTTTCCACAAAAACTTCTCCGAAACCGGCTGAGCGGCTGATGTCGAAGTTTGTAAGTGTTTGTGTGGTAGACAAAATGTATCAATGATTAATTTCTCTTAATAGTATATGTGTATAAGGTTTTGCTGTCAAGAAAAATATTCATTAATTGTTACCACCATTCATTACAGCGTGTATGAAAAAATAAAAAGCGCTTTCATGAAATATTCATATTCTTTATAAGTCTAATAAAAACAGTATCAAATAAGGTGTTACTACATGAGTGTTAAACTGAACAAATTTAGTGCCCGTCTTACTGAATCTCAATCACAGGTCGGCTCAAAAGCGATGCTTTACGCCACCGGATTGAGCGAGGATGACATGAAAAAACCCCAGGTGGGTATAGCGTCCACCGGCTGGGACGGCAATCCCTGCAACATGCATTTGAATGATCTGGCTGCCGTGACAAAGAAAAGCGTCTGGTCGAATGAGATGGTGGGCTACATGTTTCACTCCATAGGCGTGAGTGACGGAATCTCGATGGGAACCGAGGGAATGAAGTTTTCGCTCCCTTCGCGGGACATCATCGCCGACTCTATTGAAACCGTGATGAATGCCCAGTGGTATGATGCAAATATTTCCGTGGTTGGTTGTGATAAAAATATGCCGGGAGCGATCATGGCGATGGCCAGGGTAAACCGGCCTGCGATCATGATTTACGGCGGGACGATCCGGCCCGGTAACCTGAACGGGGAGAAGCTGGATATTGTGTCGGCGTTTGAATCCTACGGAAAGTTTTTGTCGGAAGAGATTGATGAGGGAGAGATGAACAAGGTGTTGAAGCACGCCTGTCCCGGGGCGGGTGCCTGCGGTGGAATGTATACCGCTAATACGATGGCGTCGGCGATTGAAACACTGGGAATGAGTCTCCCTTTTAGCTCCTCAATACCGGCAACGCATAAAGAGAAGAAAAAAGAGTGTGAGCTGGCGGGAGCCGTTATCTATCGACTGCTGGAGATGGATTTGAAGCCGCTGGATATCATCACCAAAAAATCGCTCGAAAATGCGGTGGCGATGATCATAGCCCTGGGCGGATCTACCAACGCCGTGATGCACATGCTGGCGATTGCGCACGCCGCCAAAGTGGATTTTACGATTGATGATTTCCAGGCCGTAAGCGATCGAACTCCGTTCCTGGCCAACCTGAAACCGAGCGGGAAGTATGTGATGGAAGATCTTTACAATGCGGGCGGAGTACCTGCGGTCCAAAAACTGCTGATAAAAGAGGGGCTGCTGGACGGCAGCTGTATGACCGTTACCGGCAAATCTTTGGAGGAAAACGTAGATGATCTTCCTGAACTGCTGGAGGAGCAGAAAGTGATCCACCCCGTTTCTGACCCGGTGAAAAAAACGGGGCACCTGCAGATTTTGTACGGCAACCTTGCGGAGATGGGATCCGTGGCTAAAATCACCGGGAAGGAGGGAACCAAGTTTTCAGGCCCGGCCCGTGTGTTTGAATCGGAAGAAGATGCGCTGGAGGGAATTCGCGGCGGAAAGGTAAAGAAAGGCGATGTGGTGGTTATCCGATACGAAGGCCCCAAAGGCGGACCCGGCATGAGAGAGATGCTCTCCATCACCGCGGCCATTATGGGAGCCGGTCTCGGCAACGATGTGGCCCTGATTACCGACGGGCGTTTCTCAGGAGGAACGCACGGGTTTGTGATTGGCCACGTAACGCCTGAAGCCCAGCTTGGCGGAGCCATCGGCCTTTTGAAAAACGACGACATCATTACCATAGACGCGGACGACCGAGTGCTGAAGGTGGAGCTGACGGATGATGAACTGGACAAACGCCGCAAAGAGTGGAAAGCCCCGGCGCTGAAATACCAGAGCGGAGCGCTTTATAAATATGCGAAACTTGTTTCGACGGCGAGTGAGGGGTGTGTGACGGATTTGTGACCCACCCATCTGTTTTCACTTCGTGGGAATCGCCCCGAGCAGCGGGACTGGAGAGTCACCAGCTCCGCTCGGAGCCCTCCCT
>CAZKIZ010000136.1:0-8261 GCA_964552935.1 uncultured Rhodohalobacter sp.
ATCTCCGCGGCCGGCTGGTACCTGGTGGAGCTGGGTGCGATGTTTATCGGTTTGGCCATTGTGGTCGGACTGATTTCGGGAATGGGCGTGAATAAAACGGCCTCATCATTCAGCAAAGGCGCAGCGGAGCTCGCCGGCACGGCACTGCTGATCGGCTTTGCCCGTGCAATCGCTCTTCTGATGGAGGACGGATTGATTCTTCACACGGT
This sequence comes from uncultured Rhodohalobacter sp., assembly GCA_964552935.1. Taxonomy (GTDB): domain Bacteria; phylum Bacteroidota; class Rhodothermia; order Balneolales; family Balneolaceae; genus SW132. The sequence goes on from CAZKIZ010000136.1 coordinate 210, forward strand.
CGTAAATGCGCTTGCTGCCCCGCTTGCCAGCGTGGGCGCTGAGTTTGCAGCCATCGGGATGCTCTTTATCCAAAGTATCCTGAACTTTTTCATTCCCTCCGGCAGCGGACAGGCGTTCGTGACGATGCCGCTGATGGCCCCGATCGGGGATCTTGTTGGCGTATCCCGTCAGATTGCCGTACTCGCCTTCCAGTTTGGGGATGGCCTGATGAACATGATTGTACCCACCAACCCCGTTCTGATGGGAATCCTCGGCCTGGCCGGAATCCCTTACGCCAAATGGTTTAAGTTTGTGGCTCCGCTGATCCTGAAACTTCTGGTTTTGGCTTCACTCGCACTGGCGATCGCAGTTTGGATTGGGTATCAGTAAAAGTAAATCTCCCCTCGAGGGGAGATGATTAAAATCCGTTTGATCGGATTTTAATCTGAGGGGTGTCGGGGCACGGCATGACTTCAACTGGCTCATAACCATACTAACGTCATCGCGGACTTGATCCGCGATCTCCCATCCGAACCATGCGGAAAAGTTAGCCACTGGCAGGATTTGTAGTTCGAACGGAGAATGGGAGATCCCGGCTCTGGGGCCGGGATGACTTCAACTTGCTCGATGTCCGGCATCTCCTCAAACAGATCAACCGTTTTTTCCTGAGTTTTCGCCAATGGGCATCCTCACCGTAAATCTCGCGCCGCCTTCATCGGCATTTTCAGCTTTGATTGTGCCGCCGTGCTGGTTCACGATCTCTTTTGAGATGGACAGCCCGAGCCCGAGCCCGAATTTTTTCCCGGTTTTTTTGGTGGTGAAATTGGGTTCAAAGATTTTCTCCAGAATCTCCTCTTCAATTCCCGGGCCGTCATCCCGGATCGAAACCCAAACGTCTTCCTCCGTGCTTCCGCACCGGATATCGAGCGAACCGGTTTTGCCCATCACATCGGATGCGTTCAGGATGATATTGGTCCAGACCTGGTTCAGGCCGGCGGCATCCGCGTGGATTTTCGGGATTTCCGGAAGGTCGGTATATATATCGTAAAACTTGATCCGGTTGCTGGTCAGCTGAAGCGTATCGTGGATGCCTTCGCGGATATCAATCCATTCATACTGATCTTCGGTATCGGCCCGGCTGTAGCTTTTCAGAGACTTTACAAGACCGGCAATTCGCTCACCGGCAGATTCAATATTCTGAAACATCTTGCCAAATTCAAACTGATCGAGGTAGAAAGGGAGTTTATCTGAATCCTTTTCGTTGATCACTTTTAGTTTTTGAATAAGTTCAGGCTGCATTTGCGCCATGAGCCGGACTTGTGAGTTTTGGGCCTCGGGGAACTCCTCCTTCAAAGTTTTAGACCGCTCACGAATGGTGCTCGTATCGGGAAAGCCCGCCATCTTTCCCATTTCAAAAAAACTCATTTCGTCATACTTATCTGACTTGCCATCCTCATAAAACCGGACCATGAATTTCCGCATTTGATGCTCGAGTGTATCCGCGGATCGCAAAAGAGCCGCCGTTGGGTTATTGACTTCATGAGCAAATCCTGCCACAAGCTGACCCAGCGTCGCCAGTTTTTCCTGGTGCACCAGTTTGTTTTGCGCTTCCTGCAGTTCCCGGTACGCTTGCTTGACTTCATTTCGCTCATCTTTGAGCTGCTTGTTGGCAGAGTCGAGCTTCATTTGCAGGATGATATTCTGACGAAACCGCTCCAGGAGATTTGCAAGGATCAGTTCATCGAGATAACGCCCCATTTGCGGATGTTTTGTTACAAGGTCGTCAACGTCCGATTTTGGAATCCGCAAAAACCGGCATTTCTGCATTGTTTTTGCAGTTGTGAGGGAAGGGAGGCCAGTTGTGAATGCTGCGATACCGATCAGTGATCCGGATTTTAGCTCCAGTACCGGGAAATTGTTTTCTGTATGCGGCTTTTTTTTGTAAAGCTGAACAACTCCATCAAGCAGAATATAAATGTTATTCAACGTATCACCCTCGTGGAAAAGGGTGATATCTTTATCCAGGTCGAATAGATAATCATCAGACGGTCCCTCTTCATCCAGCACCCGCTGAAGCAGGCGGGTTACCGAAGAACGGTCATCAAGCCACTGAGATCCCAATCTGAATTTCATGATGCAATTTTTTCACTTTTCACATTTCGCTTTTTAAACCTACTGATCCGTCATTCCGCCACCCGTTCGTAAGTGGTCCGCAATCTTTTCCATATCCAAAATCTGCATGTAGGGCAGAGGATCTTTAACCTGTTTGATCACAAAATCTGTAAGCAGATTTCTCGTTATTTTAACCAGCTCGCTCTTCTCCCACGGCTTGGCGATGTAGTGTTTCAGATCGGCTTCGTTTACCGCTTTTACGGTCTCTTCCAGGCCGGCCTGACCGGTAATCAGTACTTTTTTGGTCGGTTTTGTTTTTTCGTTTTGCTGCATCTCAATCAGCAGCTCTACGCCGTTTTTGCCCGGCAAAACGTGATCGCACAAAATCAGCCCGATCAGGTTTTCACCTTCTGTGATTTCGCTGATAATCTCTTCAGCTTCTTCGGCTGTATCGGCCATCTCCACCTCAAAATATTCTTCAAATTCGGTGATATCCCTCACGATGGAGTCCAGCACTTCGGGTTCATCTTCAACAATCAGTATATAAATTTTTGGTTTCATATCGGTTCAGTTTAAAGGATGTAGTGCCAGTAAAAACGTGTCATGAGTATGATTATGCCCATCGCCACAACACCGATGATGGTACCGGCCACGATCATATCTTTTGTTTTCACCACGCCGGTGCTTACTGCAATAGCATTTGGCGGGGTAGATATCGGCAGTACCATGGCGAAGCTTGTACTGAGCGCAATCACCAGCCCAATGATCATCATACCGGCCGGACCACCAACTACGCCGGACGTTGCCAGTGAGATGCCGAGCGGAATCATCAGTGATGCGGTTACCGTGTTGGATAAGAAGTTGGAGAGCATCAGTGCGACGATACCAAAAACGGCCAGAAGCATCAGGTAAGACATCTGATCCCAGGCGATGCTGCCCACCAGCCAGTCGGCCAGGCCGGTCTCTTTCATCGCAATTCCGAGCGAAATTCCGCCGGCAATCAGCCAGAGCACTTCCCAGGGCAGTTTCCGGATATCCTCTTTTTCAAAAGTGTTTGTGAGCGTGAGAACGGCCACCGGAAGCAGCGCCACAATACTGCTTCGAATTCCGTGCAGACTTTCAGTGATCCATAAAATGACGGTGAGACCAAACACAACGTAGAGCGTGTAGGCTTTTGGCGATTGAGTCCATTTTCCTTTCAGGTCCAGCGGAATTGCTTTAGTGGCAGGGGGATGAAGTTTGAGAAGCAGAAACCAGGCGAAGAAAAGCATGCCCACAGCCAGCGGGGCCGCGTAGAGCATCCAGTTGCCAAATTCGATATTCATTCCCTGCTGATTAAGTGCAGCAATAACCACAGCGTTTGGCGGTGTTCCGATCGGTGTGGCCACACCCCCGATATTTGCCGCAAAAGGGATCGAAAGCGCAATAGAGATCCGGGCCGGATCGGTCATCTCCGTTTTTGCAAGAATCGGGATTACGACCGTAATCATCATTGCGGTGGTGGCGGTGTTGCTCATAAAAGCGGACAGCACAGCGGTGACCGCCATCAAACCGAGAATGATATATTTCGGATCCTGACCGAAAGGTTTTAGCAGGATACGGGTCATGTTCTTGTCGAAATTATATTTCACGGCGGCATCAGCCAGTACAAATCCCCCCAGGAAAAGGATGATGATGGGATCGGCCAGCGTAGCGATGAAGGTTTGATAGGGGACCGGAGAATACTCCATCCCGGAGAAGTTGATGAACCCCTCGGCGCTGAGTAAAACCACCTCCAGGAAAATGACAAGGATGGATGTGGAGTAGATCGGGATGGTTTCGAACATCCAGAAAACGGCGGCGAGAATGAAAATACTCATGGCGAGATGTCCCGGCAGAGAGAGTCCCGGAAACTGTACGATCAGCGGAATGCAAAACCCGACGATGCCAAGAATCAGGCCGGCTAATTTTGTTTTAGTCATAGTCTCCCGTTTGACTGGTTTGTCTGATGTAATCTTACACAACATTCATAAACAGATCATGAATATGTGAATTGATTTGCGGAAATGTTAGTAAAAATTTCAGAGTGTTTGTTTTAAGCTCCAAACCCAGCCAACGTCATCCCGGCATCCTCCCTATAACATTTTCCATCAAAGAGGTAACCTTTTGAAACGGCAAACGTAAAGGTGGGTATACATTTCCACCAAACACAGACACTCACACCATGGCACCACGCTCAAAAAAACGACTTTTCTTTTGGATTCTTCTCCCCCTGGTAATTGCCGGCGGAGGATATTTTTACTTCTCTCACTCAATGGGCAGCAGCCAGGCTGAAAACTCACAGCCAACCGTAATGGTAGAAACGGGAACCATTGTGGAAAAAGCACTGGCGATCGGCACGATTGAGCCGGAAACCGAAATTGAGGTAAAATCGATCATACCCGGAGTGGTTGATGTGATCTATGCAGATGAGGGGCAGTTTGTACGGCAGGGTGATCCGCTGATCGAAGTACGTCCCGATCCCACGCCGATTGAACTGGCCGAGGCAAAACGGAGCCTGGAACGAATTTTTATCGAAAAGCAGAACCTGGAACGGGAGCTCGGCCGGATGGATCAGATGAAGCAGCGAAACCTGATCTCCGATCGGGAATATGAGCAGACGCGAGAGCGAGTGGAGGATGTTAGGGTGCGCGAACAGATCGCCAAGGAGCGGCTGGAGCTTCTGGAATCGGGACGCATTACCATCGGCGATACCAAAATAGAATCGATCATTCGGGCTCCGATTGACGGCTATATCCTGGAGCGAATGGTGGAGAAGGGTGATCCGATCGTGCCGCTGACCTCCTACCAGGCCGGGACTCCAATGATGAGTATCGCAGGGATGGATAACCTTCTGTTCAAAGGTACGGTTGATGAGATCGATGTCGGAAAAATTGAGGAAGGGATGCCGGTTGAGATTAAAATCGGCGCGCTGCCAGGTTCGATCGTTCATGGCGAAGTGTCAAAGATTTCGCTGAAGGCACGCCAGCAGGATAACGCTACCGTATTCCCGATCGAAATCACGATTACGGATGCCGGTAACGCAAGACTCCGCGCAGGATACTCCGCAAATGCCGACATCATCATCAACAGAAGAATGGATGTTCCCACCATTCCTGAACGGCTGGTGCAGTTTAATGAAGGCCTGGCAACGGTTGAAATTCCGGGCACCGAACCCGGCCAGCGCGAGAAGCGTGAAGTAGAGCTTGGGCTCAGTGACGCAATTAATATCGAGGTGGTTTCCGGTCTCCAGGTAGGCGACAGTGTGCTTGAACCGGTCCCGAGAAGATTGACGATCCGGTAATTATTTTTGATAATTAAAAATTGAGAAGTTGGAGAAATTTTTATTGAGAAGTGTCCCCCTTTTGCCGCGGGCATCCCTTTGGGGGAAGGGGGCAAAGGGGGATGACATGTAGAGTTTTGAGCTCTTAAAATTGGTTATTTATTTGAATCAACGCCTACCAGGGCATCCCCCTTACACGCTTCGCGTGCCTTTCCCCCTTCCAAGGGGGACTTTTCAAAACACGGTTTAATCTAATTTTATGCGCCTTATCACCATCATATCCGAACTGTTCCGCAACCTGAACCAGCAGCGATTGCGAAGCTTTCTCACCATTTTCGGTGTCATGTGGGGGACCGCCACGCTGATTCTGCTGCTCGCGTTCGGATTTGGATTCCGCGATCAAACCGTGCTGAATATGCGCGGCATGGGCGACCAGATCGCCATCATGTTTCCCGGTCAGACTACCAAAGCGTATGAAGGCTACGGCATTGGCCGGCCGATCCGTTTCAAAGAAGATGATGTGGAGGCGATGCGCGCAGAAATTCCGCAAATTGAGGTCGTTACGCCGGAATATATGCAGAATCTTCCGGTTGTGAACGGAACCAATCGCAGAAATTCACAGATTGGTGGAGTCTACCCGGTGTATGAGGAACTGCGAAATATTTTTCCGCAGGAGGGGGGGCGCTGGCTGAATGTTCTGGATGTGGAAGAGCAGCGCCGCGTAATCTTTCTCGGAAATCAGCTTGCCGTTAATCTTTTTGGAGATGAAGACCCGGTTGGCCGGCTGGTGTTCGTCCGAAATACGCCGTTCACGGTAATTGGTGTGATGGAGGAGAAAACGCAGAACTCTTCCTATTCACAGCGCGATTACGATCGGGCATTCATCCCGGCTAGCACCTTTTCAGCCATGATGGGAACTCAGTTCCTGAATAATATCATCTACCGCCCGGAGAGTCCGGCTATTGCAAAATCGGTCCAGGAGCAGGTGTACAGTACACTCGCTAAAAAACACCGGTTCGATGAAACCGACCGCAGCGCAATAGGCCTCTGGGATACCAATGAGTTCTGGGAGTTCATCGATATTCTGTTTTACTCCATCAACGGATTTCTTGGGCTGATCGGCTTTTTTACGCTGGCTGTGGGCGGTATCGGTGTGGCGAATATCATGTTTGTGGTAGTGCAGGAGCGAATGAAGGAGATCGGTGTACGCCGCTCAGTGGGCGCTACAAAATTCAGCATCATGAGCCAGTTTTTCCTGGAGACGTTCGTGATTGTGGGAATGGGTGCAGCTGCCGGCTACATTCTGGGGTGGGGGCTGGTGGAGCTTACGCAGAATATCCCGATCAAAGAGTTTGTAGGCGCTCCCTACTTTGCACCCGAAGTTGGTTTGATCGCTTTTGCGGTGCTCGGCTTTACCGGTTTTGCTGCGGGCTTACTTCCTGCCTGGCGTGCGGCTAATCTAACCATTATAGACTGCCTGAGGTAACCTGATATGTTTCGAAACCTGATATCTGAATTTTTTGCTGATCTGAATCGCCAGAAATTGCGCTCCTCGCTTACGCTTATCGCAATCGGCTGGGGTACGCTTTCTGTGATTATCCTTTTGGCATTCGGGCGCGGACTGGGTACCGGCATGTTGAATGGAATGCTGGGAGCCGGAAACCAGGTGATTATCGTGTACGGCGGACAGACCGGTATGGCGTATGATGGCCTTCCGATGGGTCGCCCGATCCGTTTTACGGAAGCGGATGTGGAGCAGATTAGGCGCGCAGTTCCGGGTATTGAGTACTCAAGCCCGCAATATGGGCGCTGGGGCATGCGGCTCGAACATGACGGAAATATCACTACCACCTATATGGAAGGTGTGGGGCCCGACTTTGAAATTATGCGTACGATGTATCCCGCTTCGGGCGGACGGTTCATCAACGAGATGGATATCGAACAGAACCGGAAGGTGTTATTTCTCGGAGATGAAATTGCCGTCACGCTTTTCGGGGATAAAAACCCGATAGGCGGTGAAGTAAAGCTGAACGGCGTACCGTTTACGGTGATTGGCGTGATGGAGTCCAAAATGCAAACGTCCATGAATAACGGACCGGATGCCAACCGGGCCATTATTCCGTACAGTTCGTTCAGGAATCTTTACGGCAACCAAACCGTGGGCTCCATTCTGATCCGACCGGGTGATCCGTCCCTACAGCCCCAGGTCAAAGAAGGTGTGATCAACTATCTGTCGGCCAAATACAATTTCCACCCGGAAGACAGTGAGGCGATCCCGATGTGGGATTTTATCGAGGATGAAAAGATGACGCGTGCAGTTGCGGTCGGCCTGGAGTATTTTCTCTTTACCGTTGGATTTTTTACGCTGATGATCGCCGGCGTGGGTGTGGCGAATATCATGTTTGTGGTGGTGAAAGAACGCACCCGGGAGATCGGCCTGAAAAAGGCGATTGGGGCGAGAAAAGTGCATATCATCAGCCAGTTTCTGTTTGAGTCGATCTTTATCTCTCTGCTGGGCGGCGCTGCCGGACTGGCAATTTCTGTGGGAATCGTAGAGTTTGTTCTTTCATTAAACTTGAACGAAGGTGCAGGCGAATTTCTGGGTCAGCCTGAGATTTCGGCAGCAGCCGTAATGATTACCACTGGCGTACTTGTGTTG
>CAZKIZ010000137.1:0-8190 GCA_964552935.1 uncultured Rhodohalobacter sp.
GTATCCGGTTCAGGGCTTATGTGTACGTGACGGCCTGATTCGATGCTCAGCTCTTCGGCGGTTGTAGGGCCGATGGCAAAGAGTTCGGGCTGGTTGTTGTACTTTTGAAATCCACCGCTTTGACGAAAAGCCTGTACGGAGCTCGGGCTGTAGAACAGGATTCCGTCGACGGGTTCTGATGGAAGCTTCATTTGGTTCAGCTTAGTTGCATATACAACAATATCTTTTATATCGATTTCTGATTCTGTGAGGTAGTGACGAAGTTCATCCCGCCTTTTATCTCCGCAAAAATGGAGTACCGTGACATTTTTCAAGCCGGGAGTTTTTAAAACATCATTGATAATGAGATGCGCCATACCCACGCCGTCCTGCTGCTTCGGAATGGATATGTTTTCAAATCCGATTTCGTGGAGCGCATCGGCGGTTTTTCCGCCAACCGCATATATCGGTGAATCATCAGGGAACGTCACCCCGGCCTGCCGAAACTGATCAAAAGCTTTGACTCCGTTTTGGCTGGTGAAGGCAAAGATAGCAGGGTTGGCTTTTTCAACGGCGGACTGTACGCTCAGCCAGTTGCTTCTGTACTCAATCGAAATTGCCGGTTCGGAAAACGGATCCAGACCAAGATCCCGCGCAAGTGAATGCTGCTCATCTGTGAGCTCACGTGTGACCAATATGTTGTGATTTTTGGGGGTCAAGTACTGGAGATTTTGGCGGTGTCGGGTTTAGGCGGCTATTAGATTGTGAAAAGAGGTATTGGGCTTTTCAGTGTTCCGTTGGAAATCCCCTCATTCCCCCTTTTTGCCAAAGGCATCCCTTTGGGAGAAAAGGGGAGAGTTTTCTGTCAATAAATTAATTTATCAAATTGAGTATTCGTCTACTTCTTCATCTCTTCAACAAGCTTGTCTGCTCCCTGGTCCAGAAGCTTTTGGGCGGCTTTACGGCCCAGTCCTTTTGCTTTATTTACCGGCGCTGTCATTTCAATATCGTACTGCAGAGAGCCGTCAATTTTCAAAGCCACGGCCTGGAAAATCAACTGTTTGTCTTCAATCCATGCATAGGCGCCAACGGGTGCACTGCAGCCAGCTTCCATCTCATTGAGCAGCTCACGTTCAATTCCGGTACAGAGTGCCGTATCTGAGTGATTCAGCTCTGAAGTGATATTGATCAACCTGTCGTCATCTTCACGGACCATTACCGCCATCGCTCCCTGCGCGGGAGCGGGGACCATCCAGTCGAGATAAGCAGAAATGTTGTGGTCCAGATTGATTCGTTTGAGACCGGCCGCGGCGAAAATCGCACCGTGCCAGCCGTTTTCATCCACTTTCCTGAGACGGGTGTTTACATTTCCGCGGATGTTAGTGATTTCATGATTCGGATATCGATGCAGCCACTGTGCCCGGCGGCGATTGCTGCTGGTGGCGATGGTCGCCTGAACGGCTGGATCATCTAAAAAATCAGTTCCTTTCGGCGCTACAAGAGAGTCGCGCGGATCTTCCCGTTCCATCACGGCAGAAACAACAAGAGGCAGCGGGTTTTCAGTGGGAAGATCTTTGTAGGAGTGAACGGCAAGATCGATCCGGTTTTCAAGAAGAGCATCGTCGAGAGCTTTTGTGAAAACGCCTTTTCCTCCCATCTCTGTGAGCGGGGTGGTGAGGTCGAGATCGCCTTCTGACTTCACAAACACGATTTCTGTGGAGTGGCCTGCAAGCTGAAGTTGTTCTGATACCTGGGTTGCCTGCCATGTGGCAAGTTCGCTGTCGCGGGTGCCGATGCGAATCGTTTGACTCATTATTTCTCTTCAGATTCAAGCTTAAACATATCGGCAACCATTCTTGTTACGTCTTCCTTTTCGTGATGGTCGCGCAGGTGCTCGATGCTGTAGGCAGCAATTTTGTTAACAATTCGCCGAGTCAGGTTATCAATTTTTTCGTGATCGTCGGAGGTGATTTTGTTCTTGAAAAACTCAAACTCATCTTCCCGGATCGATTCGAACTTGCGGGTGAGCGCTTTAATCGTAGGCACCACGCGCTGTTCGTTTATCCAGAGCTGGTAGTCGGAAAGTTCCTGTTCAATAATTTTTTTCACAAGCGGGACTTCCTCTTCGCGTCTCCGGTACGCATCGTCCGTAACGTCACCCAGCATATCCATGTTGGCTACATCCACAAAGTCGAGGTGCGCAACATTTGGGTCGATATTCCGGGGTACGGAGAGGTCCAGCATCACCTTAAACTTCGGATTCTCCATAGACGGCCGCATATGCTCGGGACGGATAACCGGCTCGGTTGCCCCGGTAGCTACAATCACAAGATCAGCTTCAGCAATCTGTTCCGGCAGCCGTTCCATATCGGCAACCTCAAGATTGAAACGGTCGGCTACAAACTCAGCCTTGTTCCTTGTGCGGTTAATCAGCGTAAGTTTACTGGCCCCGAGATTAATCAGGTTTTTACAGGTTACTTTTCCAATTTTACCGGTTCCAACAAGCAAAATATTTTTATTGGCAAGGCTCTCAAATGTCTGGGCCGCAAATTTAACAGCAGCATAGGCTACGGTTGCAGCTCCATGGCCGAGAGAAGTTTCATTCCGGGATCGTTTGTGGGCCCTGAACACATGCTGCATCAGGCGGTGCATTTCGCCCGATACCATGCCCTCGCTCGCCGAGAGCTCGTACCCCTCCTTGACCTGTTTGACGATTTGGAGATCGCCCAGAATCTGGGAGTCGAGGCCGGTAGCTACTTTGAAAATGTGTTCAATGGCGCGATAGCCCTCGAGCTCGAACCCGTACCTGTGAAATTCATCCAGATTACCTTTTGAGTAGGTCGTCAGCAGACGAATCAGCTCCCTTGTGGTTACTCCGCTTGCCAGGATTTCTGTACGATTGCAGGTAGAAACCACGAAAATGCTTTCAATTCCCTCTCGTTTCGCACCGTCCAAGAACAGACGTTTTAGTTCATCGTCAAGACTGAACTTTTCGCGAATCTCAACGGGGGCATCCCAGTGATTGATTCCTATAAGTGTAAAATTGTTTGTTGTTGGATGAACCATCCCTATGCAGTCACTGCTTTTTTAGATTTCTTATTATCCCATTGAACGCTTTCAGGATCCACTTCATGTTTGAGAACCCGCAGAGTCTCCTCTGCCAGCGCCTTCAAATAGAGCGGATGGTCGTTCAATCCTTTCATCACCTTCATACTTTCAAATTCAAATCCCTCTTCTTCAAGATCTTCAACAAGCTCAACACCGAGTTCAAAAAGTGTTTCAATGTGGTCGGTCACGAACGCAACCGGTATCATCAGGAAGTTTTTAATTCCGTATTCAAGATGCCGTCGCACCAGGTCTTCGGTATTAGGCTGGGTCCATTTCTGAGGGCCCACTTTCGATTGAAAACCGAGCCAGTAGGAGTGCTTTTCTTCCCGCCGCTCCATTACCGCTTCCATCGTCTCCTTCACTTCTACCGTGTACGGATCACCGCTGCGAACTTCGAGCAGGGGAGTGCCGTGGGCGCTGAATATGAGATGCGTTTTCTGGCGCGTCTCTTCATCCAGTTCGGCAAGGGCTTCATCAATCCGTTCGTTAATCGCCTGCAGGTAGCTTTCGTTGCGATGATAGTTTTTTACATGAAACTGTTTCCACGGTGCGCCATCTTCACCAAACTTTTCTTTCTCTACATCTTCCCAGTCGCGGAAACTGCTGCCGGTTGTGGTCCATGAAAACTGCGGGTAGAGCGGCATCAGAACCGTGTGGGTGATCTCATCTTCCTGCATGTCGTCCATAATGGTATCGGCAAATGGCAGCCAGTAGCGCATACAGGTGTAAACTTTCACTTCGATTTCCGGAAGAAGTGTTTTGAAATACTTCTCCAAACCCCGACGCTGGGCTTCTGTCAGACCATTGATAGGTGAACAGCAGTCAGATACAACTTTATTTTTCCGATTAAAGCAGTGATTATTTCCGGTGCACCCTTTCGGACATCCGTTTATCTCCTTATAATCTTTGGCTACAGAGGGTGCACGAAATTTTGATATTACATTGGAAAATATATTTTGCGTAACACCTCCGCCGAGTTTAATGATGTCTTCATCCCGAAACAGGTTTTTCAGAAATATCCTGACGTTATCTTCGTGGGTTGGCCCACCAAGATTCATTAATACAATTCCAAGTTTCATGTAAATGGGGTTTTAAATCGTGTGATCGGTTTCTGAGCCGCACTAAAATAACTCTTTTTATATGAAGGCGTGGTGAAGAAAGTCTTGTTAGAATCAGTCTAAATTGCAGCGTATTTGTCTTTAGCGTATTGTTTTATTTAGATATAGTGCCATGTGCCGATAATAGAATCCGAATTGGCCGGAGTGATAAATTGCCAATTATTGAAGCTGCATCTTTCTATAGTAAAATACGTAGTTTTTTAAAATTTGGATTGTTTTACCATTCAGTATGCTCAAATTTTTTCTTGAAGGCTTAGGAACATTAACGCTGGCAGTGGCCGTTGGCCTGACTGTAGATCCAATTGCTGCCGGGCTGGTTCTGATTTCTCTGCTATACATTGGATTTTCGATAACCAGCGTGCACCTGAATCCCGCAGTATCGCTGGGGGTCTGGAGTTTAAACAAGGAGAGTTCACCTGAGCTCCTGGTCCGTTTGTCCGGTCAGTTTTCAGGGGCCATCGGCGGAGCTTTTATCGTAACGTGGATTTCCAGGATTGCCTACATACCGCAACCGTCCGATAGCACCGGAACCGGCGAGTTCATTCTGCTTGAACTGCTATTTTCGCTGATGTTCGTGCTGCTTTTCCTGGTGATGCTCTACCCGGCTGCTGCTATGAAGAAATCACTAACAGCTCTAGTTGTGGGTGCTGGATATGCCGGCTTTCTGCTTGTTGTTGAGCCTGTTACAGGCTTTGGGCTGCATCCTGCCCTGAACAGCGCCTTCTCTCTTTTCGACTATATGGATGGCGGCAACAGCTATAGCCACCTGCCGATCTACTTTTTCACACCTCTTGTGGGAGCACTGCTGGCGGCTTTAATTCATAAACGGTTGATGAAAAGAGACGATTAACCAGGCTTCGGTATAGAAAACCAGAATCGTGATCCCTCTCCCGACTCGCTGCTTACGTGGATTGTTGCCCCGTGTGCAGTTAAAATGCTTTTCACAACGGAAAGGCCTAATCCTGTTCCCCCTTTATCACGCGAACGGGCTTTGTCCGTCCTGTAAAACCGGTCGAACAGGCGACTGAGATGACTCTCGGAAATCCCGATTCCTGTGTCAGAAACCTCAATTTTCAGGTGGTCTTTACTCTCTTCGGTCGATACGTTTATTTCACCCTCGTTTGTGTATTTAATAGCGTTTGATACAAGATTTTCCAGGACCTGTTCAATTTTATTTGGATCGGCAAACACGGCGGCATTTTTTTTGTCGATATTCAGCGTTAATCCCTTTTCAGCAGCCCGGTTTTTGAACAGCTCCTCGATATCTTTGAGTATCAGCTGAATATCAAACGGTTTCTTTTCAATAAAATAGCTGTCGCTGTCGTAGCGCTGAAGCGTCATCAGATCTTTAAAAAGCCTGTTGATTCGCTCTGTCTGCCGGGCCGCTGTTTCGAGATAGCGTTCTTTTTTTTCCTCTGAGAGATTTTTCAGCTGCAGCATCTCCAGTGAACCGGAAATTGTGTGGAGCGGATTTCTGATCTCGTGTGTGATATCGGCAAAAAACTGCCTTTGGCGGTCGTAAAGGTTTTTGAGGGCTTCATTGTCGGCCCGGAGTCGCTCCGCCATCTGGTTGAGAGATTTTGCCAGCGTTCCAAATTCATCTTTGCGATCGAGCTGGAGCGTTCGGTTAACGTTGCCTCCCGCAATGTCGCGCGCCGCAGATTCGAGCTGCACGATCGGTCTAGAGATAGAACGTGAAAACAGAACGCTCACCAGAATTACCAGCCCCATAGAGATAAACATCCCTGTGTATATAATCCATCGGATCGTTTTTATTGGCTCATAAATTTGGTCTTTATAAATGCTGACCTGAATATATTTTGCCGGGTTGTTGGTTCCTGTCAGCGACGTAAAGCTCACGAGCTCGTCGCTATCCGCCCTGTTTACGAGCTGTACATCACCGGAACTCCTCAGACCAGAGCGCTGGTCGGCAGGCAGGATCGGCGCACCGGTAGCTTCCTCAAAATAGGGTACGGATGTGAAAAGTATTCCATCATCATCATAAATCGCGATTCTGTATCCCGATGTGCGGGCTGCTTCATTCAGGCTTGTTTCAAACTGTTCATCAAGCTGAAGGTTTTGAATAGTGATCGCCAGCCATTCCGTGTCGTTGATAATCTGCTCTTCGCCTTCGTTAAGCAGGTAGTTACGGATAAAAAGAATGGAGTAGCTGCTGATGGCGGTGATTCCGAAGATCAGCAGAAGTATAAAAGTCCAGGCCAGCTTAGCACGTATACTCATACCTGCACAATATCACGATTCAGGCCATATCCGAGTCCCCGGTAGGTTTTTATAATATCGGACGAACTGCCCATTTTCAGCCTCAGATTTTTTACGTGTACGTCAACGGTGCGATCAAAAACGAACTTGTCATCATCCCCGATATGCTCCAGGATCTGTTGCCGGCTGTACACCATTTTGGGATTTTGAAAGAAGAGCTCTACCAGCGCATATTCAGTTGATGTTAACTCTACACGAGTCTCTTTGTGATAGAGGTCCTTTCCGGTGATGTCGAGATATAGGTCTCCATGCTGAATCCACTTGCTGTTTTGCGGCTGCTGGCGCCGGAGGAGCGATTCAACATGCGCTTTCACCAGTTTCAGGCTGGCAGGTTTTGGGATATAGTCATCCGCGCCGAGTTCCAGCCCTTCAATTTCATCTTTTTCCTGGTCTCTTGCCGTCAAAAAGATAACCGGGATTCCGGACAGCACCGGGTGTTTTCGTATCCTCTTGCAGATCTCTTTGCCGTCGATATGGGGAACCATGATATCGAGAATTGCCAGATCGATCTCATCGGCACGCTTCTCTATCAGTGATACGGCCTCACGGCCATCGTATGCCACAAGAACGTTGTAGTCCTCAATTTCTAAAAAATTGGCCAGCATGTCTGCCGGCTCTTTTTCATCTTCAACTAAAAGAATCGTGTGTTTATGGTGCATAAGTTGCCATCAAACGTTATCATTTGTACGTGAAAATAGTAAAAAGCATGTAGATTATTCAGAACATATCGCTTCTGAGATAAGTAAATAAGAATAAATCAACAGACCACCAATGTACTACGAAGATAAAGTGATTTGGATTACGGGTGCATCCTCAGGAATTGGGGAATCACTGACGTATGCTCTCAACAAAAAGGGGGCACGCTTAATTCTTTCAGCCAGAAGAACGGAGGAGCTGGAACGTGTGAAAAAAAACTGCCAGGGCGATCCTGAAAACATTGTTGTTCTGCCGTTAGACCTGGCCGACACGGCCTCCATTCCGGGTAAGGCAGAAGAAGCCGGGGCGGCGTTCGGGCAGGTGGATATTCTGTTTAATAACGGCGGAATCAGCCAGCGCGCTCTGGCGCTTGAAGCTGAACTGGAATCGGTACGGCACTTGATGGAGATCAATTTTTTTGGGACCATTGCCCTTACAAAAGCTGTCGTTCCGGGTATGATCGAGCGGGGGCACGGCCACGTGGTGGTCACCAGCAGCGTGATGGGGAAATTCGGCACCCGTTACCGGTCGGCATATGCGGCCTCTAAACACGCGCTGCACGGCTGGTTCGACTGTCTGCGCCAGGAGGTTCAGGAGAAGGGGATCGATATCACGCTGGTTTGCCCGGGCTATGTGAAAACAAATGTAACAAAAAATGCAATTACGGCCGATGGAAGCAAACTGAACGAGATGGGCGACGCTCACAAAAAAGCGATGAGCCCCGACCGTTTTGCCGATAAACTGCTTCCCAAAGTATCAGCGGGCAAACAGGAGATCTACATCGGAGGGAAAGAGGTGGCCGCTGTATATTTGAAACGGCTATTCCCGAAACTGCTCAACAAAATTCTGATGCGGGCAAAAGTGACATGATTGTAATAGTGATGAGTGCTCAGTTTTTAGTTTTCAGTGTTGAGATTTTTTTCTTCAATACTCAAAACTCAACACTGAAAATTAATCACTATAATCTTAAATCTCATATCTCAAATCTAAACCTACATCAGTCTCTTCC
>CAZKIZ010000138.1:0-8178 GCA_964552935.1 uncultured Rhodohalobacter sp.
AGACCTGACAGCATTCCCGCTCCGCGCTTTTCGGGCGGGTTTCTGTCAGCGTCGGGTTTCGTGGCGAATCGCGCAGCAGGATGAAGATGGTACGTCTATTCAACTGATGAACAGGGATCTGTCTCATGATCGATTCCGATAGAAAACGAATTTTGGTGAAAAACAGATATACCATGTCTGGCTTCGATCCATAAAAACTACAACGCTTACAGGAGTCCACGCGAAATAAAAGAAGATTGTGGAGACTAAAAAAATAGGCTTGCGTGGCCACGCTGTCAGGTTGTGGTAGATTACGCAGAGACATGGTATGTCTGTTCAACTGATGAAACAAGGATCTATCTCATGATTGATTCCGATATGGAGCTTAGTCTGGAGAGAGACAGACATACCATGTCTGTTACGTATTACCTTAGCGAAAACCATTGCGTCCGTCGTGGTTAAACCCGATGTTAATGAAAAGACCCGACCTCACAATCAAATGAAAGAAACCTGGTTCATATACATAATTCGATGTGCAAATGGCAGCCTCTATACCGGCAGCACAAATCACATCATCCGGCGATGGCACCAGCATCGGCAGGGTACCGGGGCTAAATATCTGAAAGCCCATAAACCGGAGTCAATGGTGTACCTGGAAGAGCACCCGGACCGATCAGCCGCCTGCACTCGTGAATATGAGATCAAGCAGTATTCAAAAGAAAAAAAGGAATCCCTGATTAGACACAGTATGTCTCATCAATTGATCAAGTGAGATCAATCTCGTAGATGATTCCGATACAGAGCGTTGTTTGGAGAAAGGCAGACATACCATGTCTGAAACACTGCCCCTTCGCTGCCTTTGTGAAAACCCTTCGTGGCCATCGTGGTTAACAACGAAGATAACTACAATACAGAGCTTGATTTCAGACTTTGTTACACAGCACCGTGTGAATTATGTCCTTTTCAATAAAGACAAAATAATATATATTTGTCTTTATATATAAATACATAGTTATGGAATCTGTTAAACAAACGTTTAAAACCATTATCAGGGATAATCAACAGCGGTTCCCGGTCAAACTGCATCCGCGCCAGGGATACATTCCCGTTGAGGCAGAACGCATCATTACGTTAACCGGAGCCCGGCGTACAGGTAAAACGTTCACACAATTTCAGCTGATCAATACTCTACTGGATCAGAAAAAGGCCGATCCCACCCAAGTCGTATATATTAATCTTGAAGACGACCGGCTTTTTCCACTCAACCTCGAAAAGCTTGGATTGCTGCCCGAGGCTTACTATGAACTGTATCCGAATAACCGGGAAACAAAGGTTTGGTTTTTTCTGGATGAAATTCAGATTGTGCCTGAGTGGGAACGGTTTGTTCGCAGGCTTCACGATGGTGAAGAGTGTCAAATTATTATAACAGGCTCCTCTTCTTCCCTGTTAAGCCGGGAAATTGCAACACGATTAAGGGGGCGGACTCTTAGCTACGAAATTTTTCCTTTCAGCTTTACTGAGGTGTCGGATTTCAAACAGGTCTCTGCTGATCTGCATGCTTCCGATTCAACCGCAAAACTGCGTCATACTATGCATAAATACCTGGAAGCCGGCGGGTTTCCCGAAATCGTGCATTTAGCGACTGATGAGCACTCTCCGGGGATTTATCAAAAAATTTGGCAGGAATATATCGACCTCATCTTATTTAGAGATATCATCGAACGGCACCAGGTCAGTAACACCTGGCTGTTGAAATTTTATCTCAAATTTCTGCTTACCAATAGTTCAAATCTAATCAGCATTCAAAAAATTTATCGCGATTTTAAGTCGCAGGGTATAAAAGTTTCCAAAAACAGCCTGTATGAATATTTGGCGTATATGGAAGAAGCGTACGCTCTGTTTACCGTACCGCTTTATACCGATAATTTACGTGAACAACAGCGAAACCCACGCAAAGTTTATCCCCTGGATTTAGGGCTGAAAAGAGCCGTCAGCGGAAGCCGGGACGCTGGACGGGATCTTGAAGCACTGGTTTTTCAGCAACTTCGCAGGTTTTATTCCGATATTTATTACTGGAAGGGAGATCAGGAAGTAGATTTTTTGGTGCCGAAAAAGGCCGGGGCAGAAGATTTACCTCTGCTCATTAATGTCTGTGCCACCCTGGAAGATATGGATACCCGCAAACGGGAAATTTCGGGCCTAAAAGAAGCGGCTTCTGAACTTGGCCTTTCATGCTGTTTTATCATCACTCTGGATGAGGAAGAAACGCTGAATCTCGAACGGTTAAATGGCAGCCCGCTTGAAATTAAAATTATTCCCTATTGGAAATGGTGTTTTGATTTCAATTGAAATCCAAGGCACGTTTAATGGCCTGGCACCTTGCGCATAGACATGGTATGTCTCTTCAATTGATGAACTGAGATCGATCTCGTAGATGATTCCGAAACAGAGCATCGTTTGTAGAAAAACAGACATACCATGTCAGGAACACTGCCCCTTCACAGCCTTTGTGAAAACCCTTCGTGCCCATCGTGGTTAACAGCGAACGTAAACACGACTCTTCCAGGAGCGCCAATAGACGGCACACACTGGCGGGTCGGGTCCGTTATTTAATCAGCGTCATCTGACGAGTTTCAACATAGTTTTCGGCCTGAATCCGGTAGATGTAGACGCCGCTTGCAAGGTTCGAGGCATCAAATTTAACCTGATGTATACCGGCTGACTGCTGGCTGTCAACCAGTGTTGTCACTTCCCTGCCCAGTAAATCATACACCTTTAAAGAAACATCACCGCTAATCGGTAGCTGATAACCAATAACCGTAACAGGATTGAACGGGTTTGGGTAGTTTTGATGCAGCTCAAAGTGAGTAACCGATTCGGATGGCTCAACAGATACAGCTAACTCACCGCTGAAGACGCCATAAATGCCATCCTCCGTAAGAGCAGCCGATATGGTTTTCTCCTCAGTGTCGATTTCAAACGGGTCAACAGCTATCCACTCTCCCTCCTCATCATCTCCTTCAAACTTTTTTAAAACGAGTTCATTTTCATCGGCTGCAGGGAAGTCGGTCAGATCGTAGTGTATATCGATTTCAAGCGGGTTTCCGGGATTGTTAACTTTCACCCAAAAGTAGCTCTCCAGGCTCATGAGCTCCGGATGTTCGCCGGGAGATTCCACAGATCCAATAATATCGTCGCTGACACTGAATGATGCCCGTAAACCGGGGCTGTCCTCAAGACCTATATGCACATTCTCAATATTGATTGAGTGTGATCCGAAGTAGGTATAAATATCTCCCGGATCGCCGAATGCAAACGTTTGGTTGTCATAGGAGCGGACGTTTACATAATCAATGGAGTGTGAGCTTCCTACAATAAACCCGTAATAGTGACCCGACACATTGCTGTCCTCAATTCTGTTATGATTGCTGTCCTGATCCAGCCAAATACCGTAGAAAGAGTTCAACACATCTACATTCTGAATCAGATTTTCCCGTGATTCCTCCAGCCAGATGCCGTACCACTCATTCCCGTCAAAAATATTATCCCTGAAAGTGAAGTTGTTTACATTTTCTCCCTTCACTGCCCAGTAGTTATCGCGCGAGGTGACGTTGTACATCTCGCCATGCGATACATTGTTCATGACTATACCACCGTTGTTCACGTCAAAAACTTTGAAGTCTTCAACCACAACATTTTTCACTGTCACATGCTCAATTCCCTCCTCTCCGCCGTCAATCACAATGCCGTTGGTTAGGTTGCCTGATATAAAATGAATGCGATTGTCGTTACCATCGAATTCAACGTAACTGCTTGTGATTCGGATACAGTTACTTGTGGCACCAAAAGAGCCGATAAGAGTGTAATATCCCGGAGTGTTGATTTCGGAGCATCCGCCCACATTTGCCTCCTGCATGACGGCGGCACTGATGCGATCTACGTGATTCAGTGAGCGCACAGCAACGCTGTCATATGCTGCATCGCCTTCGGCGGTGAGCCAGTTCAGTGTTATCGTTTCCGATTGGTTTCTGTCGAGCGTGACCTCTTGCTGGTCGGCAGTTTCTCCCTCAAAGTTTTCAAGCCGAATGGTCTGTGTATCTGTAACACCAAGATTTCGAATGGTTGCTGTAACCTCAAGGTTTTCACCCTCTCTGGCAGGTGAACTTGTTGATAGTATGGTCACCTTAAGAAACGGAGGCAGTCCAAAGTGGTGATTCAGAGTACCCAGCAGAACTCTGGAGTCCTGGCTGGAGGCCGTAACTCCTGATTCTATCGCATACAGGTAACCGGCCGACTCATCGGAACCGATCACATCGGGGTCGCCCGCATCAAACAGGTCTGCACCGATGTAAACAACGCCCTCCAGAACAACCGGTGAAGATCGCACCTGGTAGGGTGTTTCAAGTGACCAGATCTCGGTACCGCTTGCCGTATCAATTGCGTAAATGAAACGGTCATTACTGCCAACAAACACAACACCGCCTGCAACAGTGGGTGAGCTCATTACAAACGAATCGGTTTCAAACTCCCAGTTGATGGTTCCGGTTTCCACATCCACTGAGTACAGATTATGGTGGATACCTACATAGAGAGTCCCATCAAATACGGTTGGCGATGACCATGCCCCCATCTGTGCTGCATATTCCACAATTGGCTGATCCCAAATCTCTTCCCCTGTTTCCACATCAAATGCGTAGATATAAGCGTCATAAAGCGGCACGTCAGAGGTGCCGTCATCCGGCAGAATTTTAGAAAATACGCTGTAGAGCACTCCTTCGTATACGGTGGAGGAAGCGTTTACTCTGGAAAAATCTTCTTCAAATACCCACAGCTCCTCACCTGTCTGGGTATCTATAGCATAGATTTTTCCCAGATCATCGCCAATGAATACCCTGCCGTCTGACACAACCGGACTGTTCCCCCGGGCGGCGCCGGTTGTTTCGTACTCCCAAATCATTTCACCTGTGGAAGAGCGCAGTGCGCGGAGCCATCCGTTGTTCCTGTTATTGTCTGATCCGGTACTCACATACACTACATCACCAAATACGGTTGTCAACCCCCTGGCTGGAGCAAAAGTAACCTCCTCATCCCGTATCCATGCAATCTCTCCTGAAGAAGCCTCAATTGCATATACAATTCGGTATTGATCAGCTACATAGATCACCCCGTCTACAACAGAGGGACTTTCATAGATAGTATTTTGAAGCTGGGTTTCCCAGAGGACGGTGCCGGAACTAATATTCAATGCATAAAGCATGTTTTCCGCTGCTATATAGGCTACTCCATCCAGAACAGTTGGGGAAGAATAGTCAACCGATTCCTCAAACTCTGTACTCCAGAGAAGGTCTCCTGCTGATGACTGTGCAAAAGCACTACCCGAATTAAAGCAAAGGGTGAGTGATAGAAGAAAACAGGTGCCGGCAATGATAGCCTTGTTTAAATTTGAACTTATTGAAGGATGTAGTGATAGTGACATTTATCTGATTTTTTGTTCTAACCATTTGGTGAGATGAACAGTGTTACGACTGGTTCATCTTCGGTCAGCGAAGGCTGATTTATACAGATTAAGCGTGCTATTTCTGAAAAATAGATCACTAAAAGTCAGAAAAACCATAGGGATATCCGTAAATATCTTGCGTAAGGTTGATAACCATAAGGGAGAGAATTATTTAGTTCGGGCGGGCTGCGAGAAATATTGCAAACATACAAACCAAAAATGACTCATCGACAAAGTAATCCCGTCCCAAAGAAAACTTCATCAGTTCATCTGTTACTCTTTTTCTCCGTTCATCCGTTTCCCTTACCCATTCTGTTTTCCTTCATCAAAAAGAGATAATCAATCCATTCCGCAGCGTATAGGTAAGGTTTGGAATATCGATAACGGGTTCGGTATCGTAAGTGAGCGTAAATCGCACCCGGTAGGTGAGGTGGCGCGAAATTCGCATGTTGAGCTGATTCTCTGATGTGACGCGCGGTTTAAAGAATTGATCGGGCCGGGCCTGGTAGTATCCTATCATCAAAAGCTGAGTTGTTTCGCTCAGCTGTCCCCGTATAGCGAGGTTTGATGTGCTCTTGATGTACTCATTCACAATGTTTTGCTGCTCCTGTGTGCCCCATTTTTCCTGTTCATACATCAGGCCGGTAACCACGCTGCCGCGGATATCAGTTCTGTTCAGGAACCTGTAACGGACCGAGGCACCCGCAAGAAACCGCTCTTTCAGGCCAAGATTCTCATTATACTGGAACTGAGTGAAAACTTCCGGTGAAAACCGGCGCTGCTCAACGAATGTGCCGCGAAGGTGAAAATAGCCGTTACTGATTACGCTCGAGCCATCCACGTTTATCAGCTCCACGCTGGTTAAAAAGAGGTAGCGGTGCCTGCCTGTAAAATAGGAGGCATTGGTCTCGTTGCCAAGCTTAAACACCTGCTCATTGAACTTACTGAGGCTCACGTCAAATACAGTTTCTCCGTTCCAGGCAGCAACGGTATCTCTGTCAGTTTGAGTTCGAAAGCTTTCTACGTTCAGCACCTGGGCCTGTACAGCGCCAGCAGTGATGATGAATGCGATAAGAAGAGTAAAGCGGATTGAATGAGTGAATTTAAACGACATATGGGGTATTCGGGGTTAAGAAATTTCGTACGGTGCAAAGGTAAGAAAAGTATAGAATAGGTAAATGGTGGAATTACGTTTTGAGCAGGATAGAATTTAAATGTGTAAATCAGATTCATATTGCTTTTCTTTTCTGTAATCGGGAAAGGATCTCAAAAAAATGAAATATAAATTTAGCCTTAAGAAGTTACTGCTCTACATTTTCGGTTTGTTTTTACTTTTTGTAATCGCCACGGTTCTCTTCTTTAACGCAAAACCTTCAGAGAAACGGATTACTGCACCAATTGACGCTAACTACACGGTTACCGAACCGGGGTTTAAATTGGAGAGCGGAATCCTGACCGGCAGGCAGTGGGTAGGCAAAAACAGTATTGAGGTGCTCGATCGCGGAGAAGATATTTTTGGAGCGATGCTGGAAGAGATTGCCTCTGCAGAGAAGAGCATCACAAAAGAGACCTTCAATTTCTACGGGGATGATGTGGGGAGGCCCGTTGCAGAGGCTCTTGGTGATGCGGCAACCAGGGGAGTGAATACTCACTTTTTGATGGACTTCATAGGATCAGTGCCCGCTGATAGTGAATTGTTTGAGATCATGGAAGATGCCGGAGTTGAGGTGGATCGATGGCGCAGGCCTGCATGGTATCAGCTCGCCAGGTTTAACCACAGAACACACCGTAAACTGTTGAATGTTGATGGCCGTGTAGCCTTTATTGGCGGGGCAAACACCGCAGATCCCTGGCTGCCTGATATCGAAGAGGGTGGATATAAGGATTACCATTTCAGGATAAAAGGACCGGTTGTAAATGAGTTCCAGGGAGCTTTTTCAGAAAACTGGACTTCGTCGCGCGGTGAAATTCTGACGGGAGACAGGTACTACAGCCAACACGACAGCGCAGGTAGCGTGTATATGCAATTATCATCGAGTCATCCCAAAGAGGGTAAGCCGAAAATCCGGAAATCGATGCTCTATGCTATCGCATCAGCGGGGGAGTCAATACGGATCGGATCTGCATACTTCTTTCCCGATATAGAGTTTATTGATGCGCTGACCCGGGCAGCCGATCGCGGAGTGCAGGTACAAATTTTGACGCCGGGAGAAAAAATCGATCAAAACTATCTGAGAATTGCATCGCACCATCGGTGGGAGGAGTTGCTGGATGCAGGAATCGAAATGTATGAATATCAGCCATCGATGTATCATGCAAAAATCATGATTGTAGATGAGTACTTTGTAACGATTGGGTCTACAAATTTTGACAATCGCTCATTTCGCCTGAACGACGAAACGAACGTAAATATTTTAGATGAGGATTTCGGCATTCTGATGACGGAATATTTTGACCGGGACCTGCTGCAATCAGAACGAATCACACGCGAAGAGTGGGAGAGCCGTCCGCTCTGGCAGAAAGCTGCCGGCTGGCTGATCACTAAAGTGATGGGTCCCTATTTGTAGAAAAGAACATGGTATGTCTGTTCAGCTGGCGAACATGGATCTGCCTGGTGGCTGATGTCGGTGCAGTGCGTGGTTTGGTTTGAGACAGACATACCATGTTTCGGGTTCAGCCTCGTCGCCTTGATAAAACATGGT
>CAZKIZ010000139.1:0-8151 GCA_964552935.1 uncultured Rhodohalobacter sp.
TCTCATACGCTCCAGTCAACCTAACCACCTCACTCACAATGCCAAGGCCGGTTGGTATATTGCTTTTTCATATGTATTTGCCGGCCAATAACGTCTTTTTTAAAAACATCTGATGCAATGGTCAACCGTTCGCCTGAAGTAGACTTACGAAAAGTACTCAAACCCATATATTTAACCCTGAGATTAAACCCTTGTACATGCAAAAAAAGTAACTGAAGCAGAATTATTACATCAATTTTTGACAGAGTGTCCCAGTATCAAACTCAGGAAAGAAAGTGACGAAATAATGGAAGTTCTTTTTATGATGAATCGAAAAAACTACTGACCTTCTATTCCGTCTTTTGGCGGGAATATTCAAACGATTCTCCGTATCCCTTGGTTACACATGAAAATAAACTGCCCTGGCATACTTACTGATCAGCTAAAAAACTCATACCAACCCGTTCATGTCTAAGCTATCCTATAAGGAGAAGTTCATTGATGTATCCGATTATGGCCGCCCGATAGCGGTTACCCTCGCCTCCTGGCTCAAAAACACGCCGGCAACGCCCGTGCAGGTTACGTTGCTTTTCGGGGTGTGCGGACTGTTTGCCGTGTACTCTATTTTGAACGGAAATTATGCCACCGCAGCTATATTTCTTGTGCTCAAGTCGATTATTGATGCTGTAGATGGTGAACTGGCCCGGGTAAAAAAGATCCCTTCCTACACGGGGCGCTACCTCGACTCCATCTTTGACATTATTCTGAATTTTATGGTGCTGATGGCCATTTGGCACGTAACGGCCAGCCCGCTTTGGATGGCGCTGCTCGCCTTTGTCTGCCTGCAGCTGCAGGGCACTCTGTACAACTACTACTACGTCATTCTTCGCCATCACTCGCAAGAGGGTGATAAAACCAGCAAAATATTTGAAGACACTTCTCCGAAAGCCTACCCGCGTGAGAGCCAGAAAACGGTCAATATTCTTTTCACAATCTACAGAATGCTCTACTCCGTGTACGACAGAGTCATTTACAGGATTGAGCGCAACGCACCTGAAGCTGATCCCTTTCCGAAGTGGTTTATGACAATACTCTCTTTCTACGGGCTCGGTTTCCAGCTTCTGATAATATCCATTATGATGACCGCGGGATTAATTGGCTATATTATTCCATTTATCATATCGTATTCAATCTTCATTATACTGTTTGTGGCTATTCGTAAAGTTTTTCTGAATGGGTCACGGTAAATTTTATTGTATCCGGGAAATGTACAAAATTGACGGGATGATACAATCAACAGATCACACAACTGTAAAGATTTAAAACGTTTTTATTTATGAGAACTATTCAGATCAGTTTTTTACTCATGCTGTTCACAGCCTGCACAACCATCGATATCACCGAGCAGGATGCCTTTGAAAATCATAGAACCGTCACCCCGGAGACGTTTACCTACAGTCAATACTCGCTTCAGGAGCAGTTCATCGAAACCGAAGACGGCGAGACCATCAACAGCTGGTTCCTTGAACACGAGGATGCCGAAGCGACCGTCATCTATTTTGGCGGCAACGGCTACCTGATGGTAAAATCTCCCCCGCTTATTGAAGCATATTCCGATATCCCGGTCAACCTTGTTCTGTTTGATTACAGAGGATACGGCATGAGCAGCGGTACGCCCTCAGTACAGGGTGTTCAGACAGATGCAATTGCGGTATTTAATGCAGCAGTAGCCCATTTCCGTGAAGATCACGACCACCCTGTCTTTCTGCACGGTCAGTCGATGGGAACCTTTGTATCTGCAATGGTAGCTGATATGGAACAGGTAGATGGCTACATTCTCGAAAATCCTATCACCGAAGTGGACCGCTGGACCCGAAAAATGCTGCCCTGGATTCTGCGTCCCTTCATACGGTTTGATATTGACTCCTCAATCGCCGCCCAGAGCAACCTCGATAGAGTTTCATCTGCCGATTCACCGCTGCTGATTTTTGCGGGAACAAACGATATGATTACCCCGATGTGGATGGCGGAAGAGCTCTATGAAGCCTCGGCATCACCGGAAAAAGACCTGGTTAAAATTGCCGGGGGAACGCACAACGATCTACCCTCATTTTCCATTTATCGAACCCGCCTGAAAGAGTTTTTAATTTCAGAATAGACGCATTTACTGCAGACTGAAGCCGCCCGCCATGCAAAAAAAATACAGGTCACCGCTGCTAATCTACTGGGGTACTGCGCTCGCAATTGTTTCTCTTTGGATTATTGCGATGAACCGGCTGCAGTGGTGGGATATGTTTTCCGAAACCTGGCCCATTTCCCTAACTATGGTACTCGGTTCATTTATTGCGGGTGCCACCTCGGAGGGCGGAGGAGCAGTGGCGTTTCCCGTGTTTACAAAACTGTTTAACATCGCCCCGCAGGATGCCAAAGTGTTCTCCTTTTTTATCCAGTCTTTTGGGATGACGATGGCCGGACTCTTCATCTACCTGAAAAAAATACCTGTACTCTGGAACGTAATTTTCACGGCACTGGCAGCCGGCATAACCGGACTCGTTACCGGCGAGCTCTTTCTCGTTGTCCCCGATCCCTACCCTAAACTGCTTTTCACGTTTCTCGCCGGAATCTTCGCTTTTTTCCTGATCTACAACCGCTGGGGGATCCCCGATAATCCTGTGGATGGTTTCCGGTTCGAGTCTGTAAATGACACGCTGGTTATTCTTGCAACAGGTTTCATCGGGGGGCTCGTCGCCTCGGTTGTGGGAGTTGGAATTGATATGCTCATATTCATCGTACTTACCCTGCTGTACGGTGTTAACGAAAAAATCAGCACACCAACGACCGTTGTTCTTATGGGGCTGCTGTCCGTAGCCGGCTTTACCTGGCATGCAGGAATCACGGCCGATGTAAATCCAGACGTTTGGCGGTACCTGATGAGCTGCATTCCCATTGTGATTTTCGGTGCACCACTCGGCGCCTGGGTCTGCAGCAAAATCGGCCGCGATCAGCTGATCTGGTTCCTGCTCTTTCTGATTGCGATTGAGGTGATCAGTACCATCTGGATTATTCCCATCACGCCCGGCAGGTTTCTTATACTCACACTTTTCACGCTATTGGCGTCACTCCTTTTTTATTCTCTTATCAGGGCAAGAAAGCTAAACGGCTCCCATCCATCAAAGCAATAACACTGTTCTTGAGTGATAGATTTTGCCGCTCGGAAACCAACCGAAGTGAAACTGCAGAGCAGGTCCAAAAATAGATGTAAATTATTTTGAAAAAAATGATCTAATCCCGGTGTTTTTTTCGCATTTATAAATAGAGGTGCAATGAGAACTGATTTAAAAAAGAATTTCCATTAAAACTTCAGAAATTCATTTTACTGTCGATGATTAGCCCAGAACTTATTTGACTTTTTTCTATTTTTTCAATCACTGTACGGTCAGGTACAAATGAGAACGTTTAGCTTTTCATAAGAGATCAAGGCAGAGTGGACCCTTCCTGTTTAGACTATTCGTTGAAAACAGGGAGGGTTTATTTTTTTGTGAAAATTTATTTTCGAATACGTTACGGAGAGAATTGTTATTTGCAGAAGGTAAAACCTTCTCATTGAGTGCAGTTAATACATTTCGATCGAAAGAGCCGATTTTAAAAATGTGTTAAAGCACAACACCGGTTAATAAAAAGACCGCTATTGAGAAATAGATTATAATTCCTGTTACATCAACAAGGGTTGCTACAAATGGAGCAGAAGTAACTGCCGGATCAAGTCCAATTTTTGACATGATAAATGGCAGCATCGATCCGCTAAAATTACCGAACAGAACAACACCCACCAGGCTCGATCCCACCGTTAAGGCCTGCAAGAACACCGCATATGTGAAAGGCTCCCCCCTCAGGACCATCCAGAAAGAAATGACGATGGTTCCCATAATTCCCAGTATTGAACCCAGCAGCAGTCCGGAAAGCAGCTCCCTTTTTAAAACACTCAGCCAATCACTGAGTTTTATGTCATCCGTGGAAATAGCCCTGATGATCAGAGTTGCGGCTTGAGCTCCGGAGTTTCCGCCGCTTGAGATAATCATCGGAATAAAAAGTGCCAGCACAGCAGCAGCGGCCAGTGTATCCTCAAAACCTGCCATTGCCGTAACCGTAAACATCTGTCCCAGGAACAGTAAAATGAGCCAGCCTGCTCTTTTCCGAACCATTTCCGGAATATTGGTTTGGGAATAGTAGTTATCGAGAGCACTCATACCGGCCATCAGCTGCATATCCTCGGTTGTCTCCTCTTCGGCTACATCCAGGACATCATCAACCGTTACAATACCGACCAATACACCGTCGCTGTCTACAACCGGCAGGGCAACCCGGTCATATTTACTGAGCATTCGCACAGCCTCTTCCTGATCATCAAAAGCACTGAGCGCTTCAAATGATTTATCCATGATATCCTCAATATGAGAATCGGGATCCGCAACAATCAACTGATTCAGCTTTAAATCGTCAATCAGTTTTTCCTTTTCATTTACAACATAAATTACGTTCACCGTTTCAGCACTCCGGGCATACCTGCGGATGTGATTAAAACTCTCATCAATGGTCCAGTCTTCTCTGACTTTTACATAGTTGGTGGTCATTAAACGGCCGACGCTTTCAGAGGGGTAACCGAGCAGCTTCCTTACCTGGACAATGTTCTCCGGATCCATTGAGCTGAGCACTCTTTGAGTGAGGTGGCCGGGAAGCTCCTCCATCAGAGCAACCCGCTCATCAGGCTCGAGATTATTCATCACATCACTCAGCTGCTGCCTGGAAAAGACTTCAAGAAGTTCAACGCCCTTTCCGGAACTCAGGTAGGTAAATACATCCGCGGCCTTGCTCTTCTTCAGAAGCCTGAATACCACCACAGCTACTTCCGGTTCCATATCTTCGAGCAGCTCTGCTACATCTACGGCCGGCACATCAACCAGTATTACCTTGATCGTGATCCACTCTTTATTCTGGATCAACTCATCTATTTCAGGTTTTAGTAATTGTGCAAGCATAAAGAAACTACCTCTGAGGCTACGTGCGTCTTTTTCGATTCAAATAAACGAAGGTTTACGTACAAAACACAAACTGAAATTCAGGCTGCTCATGGATTGGTCCGGATAGTCCGAATTTTAAACACGACAACCGTCAGTATATAACATGTAGGTGTCTGTTCACCATATTCAATCTCTGATCAATCAGAAATAAATAGAGGATTATTTATAATTCACAGGGAATCAGGGCAGATTAAAACCTTCTTTTTTCTCATTTCCGTTGAACATTGGAAGGGCATTGTTACAAATACTTCACTTTTTCTCTGAATTAGAAGTACCACAACTACGTATTGAACATCGCGATGGTATAGTGATTCTGAAGTTGCGGAGTGATACCACTGCAAAGAAAATGTTATTGGGTCAGTTGAATCAGAAGGGCTAATTTTTTTCAACTGTTATGAATCTACGACGAATTTCTTATTCAGAACAAATCTTATTCATAATGTGTAAGCAATGTATAATTAACATTTATTATTATACTACTATAGTGTTATTAAATCTTATTCAATAATTCGAAATGATTCGATTTCCTAAATTCTTTTTTTGCGTGATTTCGAATTTATTTGAGAATCAGTCTCTCAAACGGGATGTGGATGCAGTAATCTGCCACGTTAGATCGTATGCTTACCTGACCCATCAAACGACCCGCTCACCTTTCTTTGCCTCCGCTTCAGCAACTTTTTGAATAACGCCTACAACACTATCCGGAACAACGGATATAGAGTCAATTCCACAATCAACCAGGAATTTTGCATATTCGGTGTCATTGCTTGGTGCCTGCCCGCAAAATCCCACCTTTATACCGGCTTTATGTGCTCTTTCAATCACTTCTCGGATTGCCGTTTTTACCGCAGGGTCACTTTCGTCAAACAGATGCGCCATCGACCCGGAATCTCTGTCTACACCGAGAATAAGCTGTGTCAGGTCGTTCGAACCGATTGAAAAGCCATTAAATTTTTTGGCAAACTGTTCAGCCAGAATATAGTTAGACGGAATTTCACACATCATGTAAATTTGCAGTCCGTTTTCCCCCTTTTTTAATCCATAGTCAGCCATCACCGCCAACACTTTATCTGCTTCAGTAAGTGTACGGCAGAAAGGAATCATCACGATCACATTATCAAGGCCGATCACCTCCCTCACTTTTTTCAGCGCCCGGCATTCAAGCTCGAAACCTTCCCGGTAATTTTCACTGTAGTATCGCGATGCACCCCGCCACCCAAGCATTGGGTTTTCTTCGCGAGGTTCAAAATATCTTCCCCCGATCAGCCCGGCATATTCATTGGTTTTAAAGTCACTGCTTCGAACAATCACAGGATGAGGATATTGTGATGCCGCAATTTTGGAAATTCCACTTGCCAGACGGTCAACAAAATACTCTTTCAGATCACTATAACCAGTCGTCAGTTTCCTGATTTTCCGAAATTCATCTTCGTCGTTAATTCTGTCTGGGTGGACAAGGGCCATCGGGTGAATTCGAATATGGTTGCTGATGATGAACTCCATCCGGGCAAGCCCTACACCTTTGACCGGCAGTTCCCACCATTTAAACGCTGATTCCGGTGTGGCCAGATTTAGCATCACCGATGTTTTGGGTTCAGGCAATAGTCCAAGGTCGGTCTCTTCAACATCAAACCGTAGCCTGCCTTTGTAAATCTTGCCCTCATCTCCCTCCGCACTTGATATGGTAATCTGATCTCCCTCCTTCAGAGTTTTGGTAGCTTTCTCTGTTCCCACCACAGCCGGAATTCCCAGTTCACGGCTCACGATCGCCGCATGACAGGTTCTGCCTCCGAAATCTGTTACGATACCCGCTGAGTTACGCAGGGCAGGCACCCAATCGGGTTCCGTCATTTCTGTTACAAGTATCGTATCCGAATCGATGCCCGACAAATCCGTTGTATCGTGTACAATCTTCACTTTACCGCTTACAATCGTATTCCCAACACTCAGTCCTGTCATTAAAAGCTCTGGGGATTCCTCTTTGAGTGAGTAGTTTTTAAATGTTCCGTTTGCGTGCATGGAGTGAATGGTTTCAGGCCGTGCCTGAACGATAAAAAGGTCTCCGGTCAGATCGTCTTTTACCCATTCGATGTCCATTGCCCGCCCATAATGGTTCTCAATGGTTACGCCCCATCTCGCCAGTTTCAGCACTTCATCATTGTTCAGCACAAAAGATTGACGTTCTGCAATCGTTGTCGGAATATTTTCTGTAGTGCCGCCGTCATCCGATGCGTAGATCATTTTCACCTCTTTTGATCCCAGCATACGCTCCAGCACAGGATTTTTCTGGAGATCGCTGAGCTGAGGTTTAAAAACATAAAACTGGTCCGGGTTAACGGTTCCCTTCACCACGTTTTCACCAAGTCCCCAGGAGCCGTTAATGATCAGTGCATTGGGAAATCCGGTCTCTGTATCTACGGTAAACATCACACCGGAAGAGCTGTTGTCGGCGCGCACCATTTTTTGGACTCCAACTGAAAGTGCAACTTTCATATGCTCGAACCCCATTTTATCGCGATATGCAATCGCACGATTGGTAAACAGAGACGCAAAGCAGTTCTTACAGGCATTCATCAAATTTTCCCTGCCCTGTATATTCAGATAGGTTTCCTGCTGGCCCGCAAAGCTGGCATGCGGCAAATCCTCAGCCGTGGCGCTGCTTCGTACCGCCACGTCCACGCAAAAGGATTCTGAATTTTCATGCGAATCGGGCAGAAACTTCAGACTCAGTTCTCGGTACGCTTGTTGAATACTCTCGGCCAGAGGAATGGGAAATGTACTCTTTTGGAAGAGTTTACGAATTGAGCGCCCGGCCTCATCCAGGTCAATTTTTCCGGAGTGATAATCATCAAGGTAATTTTCTATCCGGTCTTCCAGTTTATTCGACTTTAAAAAGAACCGGTATGCATCGGATGTAGTAGCGAAACCATCCGGAATGTTTACACCGA
Organism: uncultured Rhodohalobacter sp.; assembly: GCA_964552935.1. GTDB lineage: Bacteria > Bacteroidota > Rhodothermia > Balneolales > Balneolaceae > SW132. Next base: position 8,006 of record CAZKIZ010000139.1, read on the forward strand.
GCGGATCAAGGTGACGCAGCATCTCACCCAGTGACGCATTTTTTCCTCCAACTTTTGGCACATCCTCAATAGTCATTTCCGAAAACGGAATAATATATGGTGTCTGTAATGATTTCATAAGTCTACACGATTAATTATTTAATACT
>CAZKIZ010000140.1:0-4138 GCA_964552935.1 uncultured Rhodohalobacter sp.
ATCTCCTGCTCTCAATCCGATTACGACCTTCTGATCAAGAACGGAATGATTAATGACGGCAGCGGCGCGGCACCATCAGAAGGTCACGTGCTGGTTCACGACGGATTGATCGTTCAGGCTGGCAATTTTGATCTCACAACGCTAACTGCATCAAAAACGGTTGATGCAGACGGTCGTGTCATCTCCCCAGGTTTTGTGGACTCCCACTCCAGGGGTGAGCCTCTCGAAACACCCCGGTTTGATAACTTTCTCTCCATGGGCGTCACCACCATCACGCTTGGGCTGGTCGGAACCAGTCCCGGTGCGGAAGATCTTGCAGGCTGGATGAGCAGCGTGGATGAGTTTGGGACGGGCCCAAATGTGGTTCACTTCACGGGCCACAGCACCATCCGTGAGCTTGCGGAAACACCTCGTCAGGAGAACGTGGACGCCTCATACATTTCCGCAATGCGGCAGCAGCTGCAGGAGGCGATGGATGCCGGATCGTTCGGGCTCTCGCTGGGGCTTGAGTTTGAACCGGGCAGTTTTGCCGGGCGTGATGAACTTGTGGATCTCGCTTCTGCTGTGGCCGATCGCGGAGGCATCCTGATGGGGCACGTCCGCAGCGAAGATGATGACCGAATTGATGAGTCGGTGGCAGAACTGATGGAGATAGGACTTGATGCAGATGTCCAGACACACATCTCCCATCTGAAGATCGTGTTTGCGGACGACCCGCAGCGGGCCGAAGAAGTACTGGAGCTGATTGAGAATGCGAGGCAGTCTGGCTTGATGGTCACCTCTGATCTCTATCCCTACATTGCAAGCTTTACCACGATCGGGCTGGTCTTTCCTGACTGGGCCAACACGCAGGAGGAGTTTGATGTGGCAGTTGAAACAAGGCGTGATGAACTGGCGGGCTATCTTCGCAATCGGATTGAGCTGAGAAACGGACCGGAAGCTACTCTCTTTGGTACCGAACCATGGACGGGAATGACGCTGGCCGAAGTGGCTGAGGAGCTGAATAAGCCATTCGAGGAGGCCCTGATTGAAGATATCGGTCCCGAAGGCGGAAGCGCCGCCTATTTTGTGATGAATGAAGATGTGATGCAGCGGTTCCTGATCGATCCCCACGTGATGGTAAGCACGGATGGCGGACCGGAGATGAGGCACCCCAGGGGATACGGCAGTTTTGCGAAGATCATTCGCAAGTACGTGAATGAACTCAATATGTTTCCGCTGGAGGAGGCGATCTACAAGATGAGCGGATTGCCGGCTGAAACGCTTGGTCTTACAGATGAAACTCTGGTTGACGTTCAGCGCGGACTCATCCGCGAAGGTTTTGCTGCTGATCTGCTCATATTCGACCCTGAAAATATCAACGATCCCGCCGATTTCGAAAATCCCCACACACCTGCAGAAGGGTTTGATTGGGTGATCGTAAACGGGGTGGTTTTGATTGAAGAGGGAGATCAGAATGGGCAACGGCCCTCCGGGATTATTCGGAGAAATGCGAAATGAACAGAAGGTCTTGGCACTGGTTACCCGGGATTTAACCACAATGTACACGAAGGGTTTTTGTAATCTGAGTTCGATTCTAAATGCTGATCATTGCGTTCCACTCCTGTGTAAGGAGGGGACAGGGGTGGTTGCCTTTGGCTTTTAAGTCTACAATGTGCTGAGTTCTCCGATTAAACCACCCATTCCCATAGGCAACGTTGGGGAAAGGGAAGGAGACTTTCAAGCATCCAAATCGAGATATTATTAGTTGAGTACACATTTGTAACTGCTTTATGGTAGACGTTAAACTTTGCTGCGCTTCAGCGCCCCATCGGTTCAAAACCTATGTGGTTCAATCATTGCAAGATTTCGTTAACCGGAAAAATCATTTCAAAACGTGTTCCTTCGTTCGGTTTACTCTTCAGGGTGATCTTTCCCCCCAAACTTGTGATATGCTTTTTAACCAGGTAGAGACCAACTCCTTTGCTGTCGGCATGATTATGGAAAGTTTGACGAAGGCCAAAAATGTCATCACCCACTTTGTCCGTATCGAATCCCATTCCGTTATCTGATACAACCAGCATGGTATACTCAGAGTGTTTCCTAGTGGAGATGCTGATCGCGGGAGGATGCCCCTCCCTGGAATACTTTATGGAGTTGGTAATCAGGTTTAGAAATACGCTTTCAAGATACTCACTGTTAAACTGGACTGTATCCGTTTCGGAAAAGTCAGTCTGAATAGTGGTTTCAGAGGTAACGATCAGGGATTGGATGGACGCCAAAACCCGGTTCAGGGAATTTTCTACATTAACCGTCTCAGTGTATTTTTGATCAGATACTTTTTCGCTCAAAACGTCCACGTAGTGATTGAGTGTTCCCCTTAGATTGTCTCCGGTTTGCTTTAAAAGCCCAATAAGTTCAAGTGTCTCACTATCCGCAATCTTTGATGTGTCTAAGAGATCAAACAGAACCATCAGATTGCTCAGGGGAGATCTCAAATCGTGGGCTGCAGTCAGGTTAAACTGCTTTAGATTGTCGTTCACTATTTCAAGATTCTTTAGGAGTACAAGCGTCTCAAATTCAAGCTTTTTCTTGTGAGTGATATCTTTAGCGATACCAAAAACGAGCTGCTGATCAACAACGGCCCGGGCGGTCCATGCTAACCATACGATCTGTCCATCCTTTGTTACGTATCGGTTCTCAAAATGGAAAAGAGAATTCGACTCTTTTACTTTATTTCGCGACTGCGTGGTCAGTTCTTTGTCTTCCTCATACACAAAATCGTTGATCGGTCTTGAATAGAGTTCCTCCGTGGAGTAGCCCAGAACGTTTGAGACGGCAGGATTTACCCGCTTAAAGTATCCATTGTAGCCGGCAATGCAGACTAAATCGGGTGAGAGATCAAAGAAAAGCTCGTAGTTAAATGTATTGTCTATATCTTCCATAACCTCAATAAACTGAGACTCGCGCATACTTGATTTCTAAAGGGGTTTAAAATACTGCATTTGATCAATTTCTGTTAGCTAAGACAGGATTGAATCTGGAAATATACGATCCATTTGTGATACAATCGTATATGTTAAAGTTCTGTTATCGGTCTGAATCGAGATCTCATCACCGGAAGTGCGCTTTAACCTGTAGTTCGATTTAAATTTTCATAGGAAGGGTATAATGAGTTACTTTATGCCATAATTAGAATGACCCAATAGAATATTTAATCAAACATGTTCGACAGCACCCCATTTGATCCGGAAAGCCTGACCCTATCGGCCCCGCTCCTTAATTTGATGATCAGTACAGCAATTTTGATTGTTGTGGTTCTTGTTGTGCGTTATTTAAGCGGCCGGTTTATTCGCCGTACCGTGGCATCACAAGAGCTCAGACGCCGCTGGATTGTGCAGTCACGTAACGCTTTAATCCTCCTTTTTCTGCTCGGGCTTATTCTGATTTGGGGAGAGGAACTTCGCACCCTTGCGCTCTCTTTGGTTGCTCTTGCCGTGGCACTCGTCATTGCTACAAAAGAGCTGATACTCTGTATATCCGGCTCTATTTTGAAGTCCGGTGCGGGCTCTTTCAATATTGGAGACAGAATTCAAATAAAAGATTTCCGCGGAGATGTAATCGATCAAAACCTTCTGGCAACAACGATCCTGGAGGTTGGCCCCGGTAAACTTACACATCAGCGCACCGGGAGAATGGCGGTCATACCCAATGCGCTTTTTCTGTCTGAACCGGTCACCAATGAGAGTTTCACGGAAAATTTCGTCATCCATGTCTTTACGGTTCCCTTTAAGCGTGAGGACGACTGGAAAAGTGCCCAGAATGTTTTCCTGAAATCAGCACAAAAACACTGCAAACCCTATCTTGAAGAGGTCCGCAAATATATGCGGAAAGTCAGTGAGCAGAGGGGGCTGGATGTGCCTTCTGTTGATCCGAGAGTCCGTATCTCCGTTCCGGTAGCGGGTGAAGTGCACCTGATTATACGTATACCGGCAAAAACCGCCGAGCGAAGCTATATCGAGCAATCGATCCTTTCAGAAGTGCTGGAGAAGAATGATTTTTCAGTAAAGAGCGAAACGAAGGGTTGATTGGCGGTATCATCTTAGGGAATTGGGGGGGGGGGGGGGGGGGGGGGGGGGGGGGGGGGGGGGGGGGGGGG
>CAZKIZ010000140.1:4148-8133 GCA_964552935.1 uncultured Rhodohalobacter sp.
TTTCAGAAGTGCTGGAGAAGAATGATTTTTCAGCCAAGAGTGAACCGATAGGATGATTGGCGGGATCATCTTAGGAAATTGATTTTTCCCCCGGATCTGTATGGTTAAAGCAAAAACGCCCCCTTCCTGCAAGGGTAGGAAATGTGTAAGCTTATCTATTCTAAAACTTTATACATTACATTGTAGAAATAATAGCAGACTGTACACGACCCGCCCTTGAATAGCGAGGGCGTAATTATTTGTCCATGCTGGTATTTTAACACTTGAAATAATTTTAAAATAGATCAGAGAAAGAGAATGAAAAAAGTCAGATGGTTTGCTGTTATAATTCTTGCATTATCAATCACACTGCTTCAAACAGATAGGGTGCAGGCCCAGGCGGATACAGGAAACGGTGGAAATGTTGGGATTGGCGTTATGTTCGGTGAACCGACAGGACTTTCTGTTAAAGCGTGGACAAGCAGCAGTACAGCTCTGAATATCGGGGCGGCGTGGTCGCTTGCCGGAAGGAACGAAGCGATACATCTGCACGCAGACTACCTTTTCCACTCCTGGTTTGGGGATGTGAATCGGGGACAACTTGGCTTTTATTACGGTATTGGAGCAAGGGCGATATTTGCAGGCGATCCAATCTTAGGGGTTCGAATCCCGCTGGGACTCAATTATGTGTTCGAAAATTCTCCGCTTGATCTGTTTGTTGAAGCCGTACCAATCCTGGATCTTTCTCCCGAGACCAAGTCTGCGGGTAACGGGGCGTTCGGGATTCGCTACTATTTTTGAAAATAATAAAGAGGTTTGCTGACTAATTGATCTCTTCAAACATTTTGTAGTGTGTCTCATCCATCCCAAGACTTAGATACGTTTGCTGAGCAATGGTGTTCTCTTTTTCAACATAAAGCCGAAACCCGCAGACGTTTTCGGCCTGATCCGCCAGCTGTTTCACCTTTTCGTACATCGCCCGGTAAACTCCCTTTCGGCGAAATTCCGGAATCACATACACGCTTTGGATCCACCAGAAGAGCCCGTTTCGCCAGTCGCTCCACTCTTTGGTAACCATCAGTGAACCGATAATTTCATCACCGGACTCCGCGACAAGGTAGAATCCGTATTCGGGGTGGTCAAACAACGCTTTTACTCCGGGCTCAATCCGGTCTCTTTCAAGCTTCTTCTGTTCCGTCTCCATCGCCATAGCGATATTAAACTCTGCAATAGGTTCGGCATCATCAGCCGCAGCTTTTCGTATTGAAATCCGGTCTTTCATTAAGCAGGAATGGTTTTATGTCAGGTTATGGTTGAAGAAGGAAAATCAACAGGCCCGTGAAAAGTTCAGCCCTGATCGTAATCCTATTATTATCTGCAATTGAGATGCCATCATCAACAACAGATCCGATTGATTTAAACCTGAGCGAGTACCGCTGGGAAAACCGGGTGATCCTTCTCTTTGCAAGGGACAGTGCGGATGAGTATTACCATCGCCAGGCTGATCTTCTGAAATCTGAAACGGCCGGGGTGGCCGATCGTGATTTGATGGTTGTATCGGTTTTCACGGAAGGGGAGTCGCACCTGGATGGGAAAAGAATCACGAACCGAAGCGCAGACCGGCTTCGAAACAGGTACTGGGATGAATCTGACACGTTCACATTTATCTTACTCGGGAAAGACGGGGGCGTAAAAATCCGGGCCGGCGAGATTGTTGAGATTGAGCAGCTATTTGGCCGGATCGACAGTATGCCGATGAGACAGAGAGAAATGAGAGATAACGGGCGATAAAACGTTTAGAAATTCCATTTTACCGAGCCGGCAACCACACTTCCGGCATTGGCAAACACAGAATCATCACTGCCGATAAACAGCTGCGACAGAAGGTTCACATCTACATTCTGCGTAAGCGAGTGTGTAACAGAAGGTGAGATGAAAACAGCCTGTTCATCAGGATACCAGATTGTAGCCAGTGTTCCGTTCCAGACTGGTGAAAAGGGATAACTCCCTGAACCGGTGAACTGAAATCGCGAAAAGGAGGGATTGTCGGCTGATAATGGTTCACCCAGAAGCTGAAACTGATCTTGCCCGCCATCCTTGTTGTAGAGGCCTTCCACAACCAGAAAAATACTGTTATCAAACATATGATCTCCGGAAAGTGCAACAACGAGATTGGTTTCGCGGTTACCGGCCAGGTTTTCTTCCAGATCGGTAAAGAGCATCACCTCTCCCTTAAAACCGGACTGACGAATACTGCCGGCCCAGCCGCCGCCCACTCCCAGCCGGTTGCGGTAGTAGCCTGTAATGAGCTGCAGATCATAGCCCCGGGTATTGAACCCATAAAGTGCCGCGGCCACGGAATTTCTCATCTCCCGTGCCGGACTGAACGCCACCTCCACACGCGATGCCCAGTCGATGAAATGCTGAATTCGGACAGCATCGGTGCCGGGGCGCTCGGGATAATCAAACTCATAAAAGGAGTAGATATTGAACAGGTCGTTCGGGTTGGTTACCATGTTGATCCCCCAGTTAATTCGCTGCCGACCCACCGTTACCCGCCAGTCGTCATTGTACCAGTCGAGATTCAGGCGGTCAGGGATGTAGTGTATCAAAAAGTTATCCTGATCTGCGATAACCCATGATAAATCCGCATAACCATCATCGATATCAATCAGATCTGCATAGGATAAACCCGGAATATCATTCAGTTCGCTGACAAGGTCCCCGGCAAAAAACCGGGTTCGCATCTGCCAGTTAAACGTCAGGTTCGAAGAAACATCATACCGAATATCCAGTCGGTTCTGCAGGCGGTATTCCCAGAAAGAGTCGCGATCAAAAGGCTCAGGCAGGTCAGCGCTAATCCACACCGGCATTCCCTGCACATATCCGCTGATGCGGAGGTTGTCGGTCTGGGCGTGTGTGGTGGTGGCCCAGAGGGTGAGGGTTAGTATGAGGGTTAGGTATTTCATTTTTGCAAACCTTTTTAGTGAGCACGAAAGTCTCCCCTCGAGGGGAGATAATGAATTGCGTTGAGCAATTCATTTGAGGGGTGTTCACGTTCAAGGCTCCGGTTCCCGTGACACCCCACCCCACGCGAAAAACACGCGTGGGACTCCCCTCAAGGGGAGATTTCTTTTCTCTCATCCTTATGAATCGCGCCATCCACCATCGTAATCACCCGCCGGGCCCGGTCAATCACTCGCTGGTCGTGGGTGGAAAAGATAAAGGTGACATTTTCCTCCTGGTTCATCTTTTCCATCATGTCGAGCAGATTCATGGCGGAGTCGGTGTCGAGGTTGGCGGTGGGTTCATCGGCGAGAATAAACTTTGGCCGTGATGCCAGTGCCCGTGCCACAGCCACCCGCTGCTGCTCGCCGCCGGAAAGCTGCTTGGGTCTGGAGTTGAATTTTTTACTGAGTCCCATGGCCGTCAGCAGCTCTTCCGCCCGCTCTTTCATCTCTGTTTTATCGCGCTTCTGCAAAAGCATGATGAATGATACATTTTCATACGCGGTGAAAACCGGAATCAGGTTATACGCCTGGAATACAAACCCGATATTATTCAGCCGGAAGTTGATCAGCTCGCGGTCTTTCATACCGGTGATTCGTGTGCCGTCTATTTCTACGAACCCTTCAGTGGGTATATCGAGGCCGCCGATCATATTTAAAAGTGTAGTCTTTCCGGAGCCCGAGGGTCCACGCACAGTCGTAAATTCACCCTCTTCAAATTCAAGGCTCACATCACGCAGGGCGTGCACGGGAATGGTGTCCGGATTGTAAACTTTTGAGAGGTTGTGGGTTGCTATGATTGCCATGGTTTTATGTTCTAATGAGTAATTAATTAGAGCGTTGAGGCTGTCCAAAAAGGGCGAGAAAAAAAATATTAGTCCTCAATTTAGTCATGCCGGACTCCGATCCGGCATCTCCTGCCTGTTTTAGGGATGGGAGATCCCGTCCCGAATGCTATGACTTTTTCAAGTATTAAGCAGCTTTTTTTTGCCTATCAA
>CAZKIZ010000141.1:0-1377 GCA_964552935.1 uncultured Rhodohalobacter sp.
GATTTTTTCTTTTACACTCATTGTACTTCTTTTTTAATTATTGTTTAATGTGAAACTATTTCTGCTTAAATAACCAGCCTGAAACTCAAATCGTTTACGAGTTCAGAAAAAAATTGAAATTTTTCCGATGTGACTTTTCAGCCTGTTTGGAGTGAAAAATTTTTTCTATTTCAGAAAAGCCTACAATCCGTTATACTCTGTAATTCTGGTGTGACCCAAATGAGGATCACTACAGCTGAAAAATTGACTGAACTTTACCCTGACGTACAAACATGCGGGATTTTTTGCTTTTGGCACTCACTTTCTGGCTCACTACGCTTTTTCTTCCCTGGTGGGCGCTCATCTTTCCCGCAGTTTTACTGGGTGCAGTGCTCTTTACTGGGAGCTTCAGGGCGTTCATCATCGGTTTTGCTTCCGGTGCGGCTGCCTGGGGCATCCAGGTGATCTATATTGACTTTGCCAATCAATCCGTTCTCTCCTCCAGGATGGCCGACATGATGGGCGTTGGCAGCAGCTTGATGGTCATTTTAATTACATTGCTGATCGGCGGTTTGCTTACCGCGCTCTCTACACTCCTGGGAACCCGGTTTCGGCTGATGCTCAAACCGAGGCAAAATGCCAGGTCCTTCTCATAAACGAACTACATTAATTCACGTTTTATCTCAGACTGATTTACTATGAGTGAAAACCCTAAGATTAAAGATCCCAATCCCCCCGGACCAAAAGATAAAAAAACACTTTTTACCCGGTTTTTAGATTTTGTTGAATGGCTCGGGAACCTCCTCCCCCACCCTGTAACGCTGTTTGCCCTTTTTGCCATCGGTGTTGTACTGATCAGCGGTCTTGCCGAATGGCTCGACTGGAGCGCACCCGATCCGCGCCCGGAAGGTTCAGCAGGTCGCGCCGAGGATGGAATCATCCGCCCCATCAGTCTTCTTAATGCAGAGGGGCTGCGGATGATCATCGAAAACATGGTCTCTAATTTTACCGGTTTTGCCCCTCTTGGGGTTGTGCTTGTGGCCCTGCTCGGCGTTGGAGTTGCCGAACACTCCGGGCTGATCAGCGCCGTAATTCGCGGAATTGTCCTGAAAGCAGCATCTTTCAAGCCTGAAGGAGAAATTGGTACAGGTATCACAGCCATCCCGAAGCGGATCTATCGCTTTATCGTAACTCCCAAAAACCTTGTTACCATTGCAATTTGTTTTTCTGCGGTGATCTCTAACACAGCCTCCGAGATGGGGTACGTTGTACTTGTTCCCCTCGCCGCCGTCATTTTCCACTCTATGGGACGCCATCCGCTTGCCGGCCTCGCCTGTGCGTTTGCCTGTGTATCGGGCGGCTACAGCGCCAACTTACTGCTTGGTACCATCGATCCGC
>CAZKIZ010000141.1:1387-8131 GCA_964552935.1 uncultured Rhodohalobacter sp.
GGCAGGATTAACGCAAGAGGCGGCACAACTGATCGATCCGGAATACACCGTGGTGGCTACTGCCAACTACTACTTTATGTTTGTGAGTACGTTTATGATTACAGCGCTGGGTGCATTTGTCACGCTGAGAATTGTGGAGCCCAAACTTGGAGAGTATGACGAGAGCATGGCGATGGAAGATATCTCTGATGAGGGTTCTATGGAGCCGCTTAAGCCCGAAGAGCTTCGTGCCCTGGCCTGGACCGGTGCATCCATCCTGGTAATGTTTGGAATTCTTGCCCTCACGATTGTACCCGAAAATGGAGTCCTCAGAAACCCTGAAACCGGCGACTGGAAAGATTCTCCCTTCCTGAATGGTGTTGTTGCGTTGATTTTCATCTGCTTCCTGATACCAGGCTTCGTCTACGGACGCGTGGTTGGTACTATGAAAGACGACCGTGATGTAATTGAAGGAATGTCGCAGGCGATGGCCACCCTTGGTCTCTACATCGTAATTGTGTTTTTCGCCGCCCAGTTTGTGGCCTACTTTGGATGGAGCAACCTGGGTCAGATTTTTGCCGTGAAAGGTGCCCAGTTCCTGCAGGATATGGGAGCCACCGGCCCGATCATTTTTATCGGATTCATCCTGGTCTCCGGATCCGTAAACCTGATGCTCGGTTCTGCATCTGCGCAGTGGGCGGTGACGGCTCCGATCTTCGTCCCCATGCTAATGCTGATCGGCTATACTCCTGAAGTGATCCAGGCGGCGTACCGTATCGGCGATTCCGTAACCAACATTATTACTCCAATGATGAGTTATTTCGGTCTGATTCTCGCGTTCGCCAATAAATATGATAAAGATCTTGGCATCGGTACCATTATCGCCATGATGCTGCCCTACAGTATCTTTTTCCTGATTGGCTGGATCATCTTGTTCTACACGATGGTATTTGGCCTGGGAATACCCGTTGGCCCCGGTGAGGAGATCTACTACATTATTGGGGAGTAGTTAATTTGTTAATTAGTTGTTAGTGAATTAGTGATTTGTTGATTAGTGAATTAGGTTGAATATACATGCAATAACTAATTTACCAATCAACGAATTGACTAATAAACCAATAAACTACTGCCATGATTACGCTCTATAGAAAACCAGATGATCCAAAAGCCGATGAGATTGAGGGCCGATTTGAAGATCTGATTCTGGCCTACAAAACGGAGGTGGCGGAGGGATCATCAACAGTGGAGAATCTACCAAAAATAGTGGACGGTGACACTACTGTTACAGGCGACCAACAGATTGAGGAGTGGCTAACGGAGCTTGAGGCCGACCTCAAATGGCAGCGCAGCCTCAGTGGGGACGGCTGTTTTATCGATCCCAAATCGGGGAAGGTCTGCTGACAGACATGGTATTTTTAGGAGCGATCTCTGAGTTTAGCTCTACTGAACCGCTTAAAACTTAATCTGATCTAAAAACCACCACGAAAAAATACCATGTCTCACATTGATTATAAAAGCAAGTAACTATCCATCGCCCTATAGTTTATCGGTTAATGGTCGGGTGGTACTTACCACCATAATTGAATAGAATTTTCACTTTTCACCTTTCAGTTCTCCCCTCCATAAAGCAGTTCACTGTACGCTTTCTGTATTTTCTTAACAACCGGTCCCGGCTTGCCTGTACCGATCGGCCGGCCGTTCACTCTGTTTACCGGCTGAACATCTGTTGTGGTGCCGGAAAAGAACAGTTCATCCAGTTTAAAAAGCTCCTGTTCGGTGATTGGGCTAAAGTCTACAGGAACCCTGAGTGTTACAGCCACGGCAATGACTGCATCACGGGTAATACCGCTCAGTATATAGTTCGATGCCGGGTAGGTTCGCAAAGTACCGTCCTTCACACCAAATATATTGGCGTTTGGGCTTTCAGTTACCACGCCATCTCGGATCATAACAGCACTGTTTACACCGGCGTCTCTCGCCTCCTGCTTGGCGAGCGTATTGGGTAGCAGGTTTACCGTTTTGAGGTTGCACCGGCTCCATCGAACGTCTGACACTGTAATGGCATCCACACCGCTTTTATGGAGATCATTGTGCGGACTAAAAGGCTCTGCCGACAGGTACACCGTAGGCTCAACGGCCGGACTTGGAAAGGTATGGGTTCTCGGCCAGGCTGCTCCGCGTGTTATCTGGATGTAGACTTTCGCCTCTCCCTGCTGCAGCGAGTTCTCCTTGATCAGTTTTCGGCTGATATCGGGAATCTCATTTCTGACTTTCTTGCTCAGAGCTATTTTCAGTCCGGCCAGCCCCTCATCCATCCGATCCAGATGCTCTTCCTCCATAAAAAAATTCCCTTCAACTACCCGCACCACTTCATAGATTCCATCCCCAAAAACAAATCCGCGATCCGCTACAGAAACGGAAGCTTCTTCTTGTTGCATGTACGAACCGTTTAAATATACCAGCATCTGTGTCCTATCATCTTAGAGTTCAAAAACCGACAAATTATACTTTTTTACCGTATGAAAACATTGCAATCTGCATTTTCATTCTGCCTGATGGGCGAAGGGTTTTCTGATGATTCTGCTCTGTTTTGACAACTCTCTTTTGTACATTTCGAACGAATACAATGTTCCACTTGTCGAACGAATCCTTTAACCCAAAACAAAATCTCAAAATAAACCATGCACTACCTTCTGATTTACGAACTGGCATCCGACTATCTTGAACGAAGAGCTGAATACCGCGACGATCATCTGGATCTCGCCTGGGATGCCCATGAAAACGGAGATCTTGTTCTCGGTGGAGCGATGAAAGATCCGAGCGACAACGCAATCCTGCTGTTTAAAGGAGATTCACCTGAAGCCGCTGAGAATTTCGCAAGAAAAGACCCTTATGTGATTCACGGTATCGTAACGAGATGGGAAGTCCGCCCCTGGCACACCGTCGTTGGAGACGATCCATTTCAAGTTGTGAAGCCGGAAAAGGAGTAGCTGAATTTTTAGTAAAAACAAAAAAGGCGGGCAAAGCGTGAAATAATCCACGCCTTGCCCGCCTTCAGTTACATTTAAACTGTTTTCTCTTATGAGTTCTGCCTGATGGAAACCTTCCATTTTACAGGGTGGAAGTTGCCGGACTCATCATAGCTGTATCCAACAATATCCCCTTCACTGTTGATGGCGCGCGCCATGCTGTTCCCACCAAGAGTTGGAAGCTCTATCATACCTCTGTTTTCATCCCAGTAAAACGCCCGGTTTTCACCATTGCCAATATCGCTATATCCTACAACCTGCCCTTTGTCGTTCAGATCCCAGGCTGTGCTCCAGCTGCCGCCCAGTGTACCGAGATTCATCATCCCTTTGCTATCGTGCCAGATAAAGGCTTCAGACTGAAAACTTGGCTGGCTCATTGAAAGCTTGCCGCGCAGCGCCTGATCCATTTCAGGAAGCTCGGCTGATAGTGTGCTATTCACTTCCTCTTTCCAGGGAAATGCATCGCGCTGGAATGTGGAGTTTTGGATCATCTCCATAACGTGGGCGTAATCGTATGTACCTGATACGTTTGCCCGCTTAAAAATACGCTCAATTTCATCAATTGTGCCCGCCAGATCAGACCCCGCACTGCGCGATGATGCCATCATGCTTCCGCTTTGCGAAACAAGAACGGAACCAACAACTTCACCATGGTTATTTATAGCGTTAGGCCTTGAAGAGCTGAAGCCGCTGAACGATCCGAGACTTTTGATATTATTCGCTTCATCCCAGATAAATCCGCGGTCGGAAATCGTGTAGTCTGTTCCTACAACAAAGCTGCTATTGTTAATTCCGGTAGCCCATCCATCAGAGCCAATCGTTTTTGAATCATCACCATTACTCCAGATAAATGCTTTGTACTCATAATCGTATTGATCACCAAACTCTTCATCTTCATAAAGGAGAGTTTCGTAGGTAATTTCTCCCGCAACCTGTCCCTGTTCGTTAATTGCATTGGCCACACTTGCATCACCTGAGAGTGACGAGAGGCTCAACACTCCGCTATCGTGGCTCCAGTATGCTGCCTGCTGGCCTTTTGATCCCACAACTTCACCGCTGTTATTCATAGCACGGGCAAAAATATTCCCCATGGTGGTGAGTCCGGATTCGTTATCCCAAAACAGGTTGCCTCCGGCAATCTGACCCGAGTCATTAATATCCCACGCCACAACCAGGTTATATCCCTCTCTGAGATTTACAATTTCAAATGCATACGGCGTCTCCTCTATCACAACAAACTGCCCTTCGGACTCAGAATACCCAATCATTGCGTAAGTAGATTCGGCAGTATACTGAAAGCTATTTGCGTTAGATTTGGCCATCTCAACTGCCTGCAGCACCCTGTCTTCGCTAAAGGCAGCTTCTCCATTTCCGCCTGAAAGACCGTTAGTGCCTGTATTTTCAATATCAAAACCTGAAAAATCGATTAACGTCCAGATTGCCGCCTGTATCTCGCGGTTCGTTAACTGGTTATTCTTTTTCAGTGATTCCTTTTTATTTAATAGGTAGTTGACCGGTTTCCAATACTCTTCATTATAGGTAGAGTAGAGCATTATATCCTCATAGGTGGTATCAGTGGAGAGCGGGGACTCCCAGAGTATCGACCATCCCGCCTTTGTGCCGGTTGACAGATGCTTATTTACTCCGGTATTGCTCAGAGTAAGATTATAGAGGTTGTCGCCCCCTTCTCCCACGTAGATCGTTACGCTTTCACCTCCATCAACAATACTCAATTCCGGCTGTTGATCATTTTCAAATTCCTCAACAGGATTCATTCCAAGATCGCTGTCGCACGATACAAACATAACCATTGCGATTAATGCCAGAACCGATATTTGCTGTAACTTTTTATACATTTGCTTTGTTTTTTTACTGCCAATAAAGTTAGATATAGTCAAAATAATCCTCTCTGCTTTCATGTTTTGCAACTCTTCCTTCGGGACCGCTATTGAAAATCTCTATATAAGTATAGCCGCTTCCCAAGGTGTCGTGTACATCTGTTTTTACATTTACATTTGGTGCTATTCATTTTGCTCTCCAGAAAAATAGGAAAACAATTCAAAACAACGCCAACGTGAACAGTTATAATGTTTTAACAGGTTATGCTATATCATTTTTGGAATATTTTTCCGCTCAAATACGCGCTAAATATATCATTAAATACCGATAACGTGAAAAATCATGGAAAATTTAAAAATCACAGATAACTGAACCCTGTACACTTTAATTGAACAAAAAATTGTTTTAATGGTTGATAGTACGTGAATTATAGATAAATATTATAAAAGCTTTAACGGGGTTTGTGCGTCATGAGTTGTTATTGATTCATTTGACTCCTGATTATCCGGCCTGAAATAGCTGCTATTCATCAGATCAGCTGTACCAATCGCAGCTATAGCAGCTGCAGTAATCAATCCGTCGGTTCCTTTTTTCATTGTACTTAAACTATTCGTTAATCAAAGACTTAAACACCCGTCATCACTTGCCCTGCATGTTCACAAAGATTGTGCCATCATCAGTTAATACAGTACTTTCTTTGGCATGTTCCTTCCGTATATTGGCTTTATTAGATTAACCACCCTCTGCAGATTAGTAATTTAATTGATTATACCATGCGTTTTGAAACCAAAGCAATACATGCCGGACTCGATGTTGAGAACCCATCCAGTTCAATTATCCCGCCGATTACACCAAGCACCATCTTTGAAATAGATGCAGAAGGCAGGAGTGAATCGGACCTTCACTATTCTCGTCTTGGAAATCCCAACAGGTTACAGCTTGAGAAGCTGATCGCAACGCTGGAAGAGGGGGAAGCTGCGGCAGCATTTTCTTCCGGAATTGCGGCGGGAACAGTTGCCCTGCAGGCTCTCGATCCCAGCGATCATATTATTGTCCCAGAGGATATTTATGCGGGAAACAGAAAAATGATGCAGTCTATTATGATTCGATGGGGTATCAAGGCCGATTTTATTGATATGACGCAGCCTGAGACTATAGAGAAGCATATCAGGCCGGAAACAAGACTTATCTGGATCGAAACGCCATCCAACCCTTTAATGCGGATTACTGATATCAAAGCCGTTGCAGATATGGCCGAGGCGCACTCCAATTCATCGAAAATTCGCACAGTTGTTGATAACACCTGGCCCACTCCGGTGAATCAGCTCCCCCTGAAACTTGGAGCCGATCTCGTGCTCCACTCTACCTCTAAATATTTTGGCGGTCACAGCGACATCCTTGGTGGTGCATTAGTAGCCGCAAAACAGGACACCTTTTTCGATCGCATTCGCACTATTCAGCAGTTAGGAGGAGCTGTGCCGAGTCCCCAGGACTGCTGGATGCTCAGCAGAAGCACCCGAACTCTCGCCTACCGGATGAAGGGTCACAATGCTCATGCCGCCACGATCGCTCAATTCCTTCATGATCACAAAAAAGTGGCCGATGTCTATTTTCCGGGACTCGCATCTCATCCTGGCCACGATGTTGCGAAGAGACAGATGTCCGGTTATGGTGGGATGATTTCGTTTCTAATGAAAGGAACGGCACAAGATGCTGTTGATGTGGTGGGACGCTCGAAGCTAATCAAGCGAGCAACAAGCCTGGGGGGAGTGGAAAGTACATGGGAGCACCGCCGAAGCAGTGATGGCGAGGGATCCATAACACCCGACACCCTGATCCGCATTAGTGTAGGCCTGGAGCACGTAGATGACATTTTGGAAGATTTGGATCAGGCGAT
>CAZKIZ010000142.1:0-7985 GCA_964552935.1 uncultured Rhodohalobacter sp.
GGAGTACGGCTTTAGCCGGGAGGGGTGTACATCCCCCTGCTTACTCCGTTCACTTCCCCCTTCGAAGGGGGACTACCCTTCTATATCTCTCCGCCAGCCGGCGGAAGACTCTTTACAAAATTAACCTTTTAAATTCGGTTACATGATTCCTGAAGATCTCCAACTTATTATTGATACCGCAAAAGAGAGCATGGTTGAAGCTGTTTCATTTGCAAAGAAAGAATTTTCTCATATTCGCGCAGGAAAGGCCAATCCGGCTCTGCTCGACAATATTAAAGTGAACTATTTCGGCTCGCAAACTCCCCTGAACCAGCTTGCAAACGTCAGCGCTCCGGAACCGAGACTTCTTACGGTTCAGCCTTATGATAAATCTGTGCTGGAAGATGTAGAAAAGGCGATCATGGCGGGCGGCCTTGGCCTCAACCCCAGCAATGATGGGAACATCATACGAATACCTCTTCCAATCCTTTCAGAGGAGCGCAGGAAAGAGCTGGTAAAACATGCCAAAGAGGTTGGAGAGAAAGCCAGAATCAGCATCCGAAATACCAGGCGTGATGCCAACGACGAAATTAAAAAAACGGTCGAAAGCGAATCTCTTCCCGAAGACTCCCGCTTTGAAGCTGAGGATGAAATCCAGACGCTTACGGATAAGTACATCAAAGCCATTGACCAGCTTCTTGAGAAGAAAGAAGAAGAGATTATGACTGTTTAGTTTTTGGTGATTGGTTATTAGTTATTGGGTGATAAGTTGTTAAGTAATTGATTACTAACAGCTAGTTTGCTTATCGGGCTTTGTGGATAGTGCACTTATTTTGATCCGTTTTGGTTTATATTTCTATACGACTCTTCAAAATGCCGGTTTATTAAACGCCGGCATTTTCTGTTTTACCGATTTATCTGTCTATGTATATATCTGAACTTGAATTACACGGTTTTAAGAGTTTTGCCCACAAAACGCACGTAAAGTTCGATAGCGGAATTACGGCTATTGTGGGGCCAAATGGCTGTGGAAAATCGAACATTGTGGATGCACTTCGATGGGTGCTGGGGGAACAGCGTCCGTCACTGCTCCGATCAAGCTCCATGAGTAACGTGATCTTTAACGGCACGGCAAAAAAGAAGGCGCTCGGCCTGGCCGATGTATCCCTCACCTTTGTGAATAATAAAGGGATCCTTCCTACGGAGTACAGCGAGCTCACCATCACCCGGCGGCTCTATCGATCGGGAGATAGTGAATATCTCATCAACAACACACCCTGCCGCCTCAAAGACATTATGGAGCTGTTTATGGACACCGGGATGAGCTCCGATGCCTACTCCGTGATTGAGCTGAAGATGGTGGAAGAGATTCTGAACGACCGTAACAATGACAGGCGCCGGCTTTTTGAAGAGGCTGCCGGTGTTACGCGCTATAAAGATCAGCGAAAGCGGACGCTACGCAAGCTGGATCAGACGCTGAAAGATCTGCAGAGGCTTGAGGATATTTTAGTTGAAGTTCGCAAGAAAACACGATCACTTGAAATTCAGGCTGAAAAAGCGGCCAAGGCCAAAAAATATCAAAACGAACTTGTAACCCTCGACAAAGCGTACAACAGGCAGCAGTTTCTCTCCATACAGGATGAACTGAAACCGCTGAAAGACCGCATCAGTAACGCGGAGAAGGAGAAACGTGAGATCTCATCAAAACTTGAAGAGCTTGAAGAGTCTGAAGAGAAAGCCGGAAGCCGCCTGATTGATAAAGAGCGCGTACAGGCTGAGGCACAACGGCGCGTGAGTCAGCTTAACAACTCTATCAAAGAGATGGAGACGAATCTCCGCATCGTGCGAGAGAAGATCAATAACGAAACCGGCGTTATATCAAGCCACAAAAAAGATATAGAGCAGAGCCACACCGACCTTGAAGAGCTAAGGCAGCTGAAGGAGACCAATGAGAAGCAGCTCAATAATTTTTCTGAAACGCAGGATCAGTCTGAAAAAAGCCTGAAAGAGTCTATAGAGAAGTTTAACGAGCTTCAGCAGCAATATACCCGGATTCGCCACGAGCTGTATGAGCTCGAAATTTCTGTGAGTAATACGAACAAAAAGCTCCGTGATCTTCAATCTGACCGGATCAGGCTGGAGTCAAAATTGGAAAACAGTGAAGATGACCGGCTCCGGATCAACCGCGACATCGAGGACCTGGAAGATGAGATTGATAATGCCAAAGGTGAGCTGAATATCAGCACGGGTAAGCTGGAAAAAGTGAACCGGTCTCTTGAGGAGAAAGAAGAGGAGCTCCGCCAGGTTTCTGATAAACGCGAGCAGCTCCAGTCGAAACGGGAGGAGATGCGCGAGAAAATGCGCTCTGCCAAAAGCAGGATGGAATCGGCAGCATCGGAAATCTCCCTGATGGAGAGCCTGGCAGAGTCGAGCGAAGGGTTGCCGGGGTCTGTGGCTTTCCTGATGGAACATCACGCCGACCGGTTCAACACAATGCGATCTGTGGGGGATCTTCTTCAAACCGATGAAGATAAAGCAGCTGCGCTTGAAGCCGCTCTCGGAGATGCCATCCACTATATTGTCGTAGACACAATGCAAGATGCTGTTGAAGCGTCAAGGATACTTAAAGATGAAAAGAAGGGACGGGCTACCTTTATCCCGCTGGGTGAACTCGCGGATTCCTACAGCGCAGCTCCCGAGTCGATCTATCAGCATATCCGTGTTGATGCGCCGTACCGCGCGGCCGCTCAGCTCCTCACCGGCTCCGTGATGCTCACAAACAGTGTTGAAGAGGCAACTCCCCTGCCCGATCAGATAACGAGCGCTGTAACGCCCGATGGTGACCTGATCACATCAAACCGATTTTATAAAAGCGGTAGTAAAAATAAGCAGGCCGGAATACGGCTGGGGATCAAGGATAAGCTTGAAAAACTTCATGGGCGTCTCGATGGGCACACCACAGATTTTGAAAAGTCCAAAAATGAACTCCAGGAGATTGAGGATCAACTGAAGAAGCTCAATCCTGAATTTGTGCGTCAGTCGATAAAAGTGAGCCAAAAAGAGGCCCGGAAGCTGGAGCAGGAGATCAGCCGGTATCAGTCGGGCATGCAGGTCTATCAGAAGAACATCAATGATCTGACCAATCGTAAGGAGAATATTTCTGAAAATGAAGACCGGGCGGCGGAGCAGCTCGACACGCTTCAACCGGAGCAGAAAGAGCTGCAGGAGAAAATTATTGAGCTTACCGACAAACAGGCTGAAAAGAAACAGCTTCTTGAAACTCTTGAAGAAGAGCGGGCAATTGCCCAAAACCGGTATAATGATGCCCAGCTGAAGCACCAGGATGTAAAAAACCGGGCTCAAAACCTTGAGAAGGAGATTGAACGGGCAGAGCGGGGTATCGAGTCTATTGAAAGCAGGCTGGTATCGCGCCAGAAGATGATGAAAGAGAGTGCCGAAAAAATAGAATCCTATAAAGATTCGATTGAGCAAACCGAAAAACAGCTCGAACAGTCGCGGGAGCAAAAGCTGGCGGCGGATCAAAAACTGGCCGAAGCTGAAGAAGCTGCCGCAAAGCAGCGTGGAGAAATCAAAGAGATTAACGATACGCTGAAGGAGCTCAGGCGTAAAAAAGAGGTGAACACCGAGCTGGTTCACCACCTGACTATGGCGAAAGAGAAGTTTGAGATGCAGGCTCAATCACTGTCTGATTACGTCTGGGAAACGTACGGAATTCTTATGGATCAGCTGAAGGAGGAGCTGCCGGAAGAGCTATCGCCTGACGAGGCAAAACAGCGAATCAGCTGGCTGAAACAGAAACTAAACCGAATTGGTGAGGTTAATCATCTGGCGATTGATGAGTATGAGGAGGAGAAGGAGCGCCTCGATTTTTATGAAGAGCAGATTGATGATCTTCAAAAAGCGGAGAAGGAGATGCGCGAGACGATCGACGAAATCAACCAGACGGCCACCGAGCGTTTCAACAAAACGTTTGAGCAGATCCGCGTCAATTTTCAGTCTGTTTTTCACACTCTTTTTGAAGAGGACGACAATTGTGATCTGATTATTGAGCAGGATGTGGAAGATCCCCTGGAGGCCAAAATAGAGATTAAAGCAAATCCGCGCGGAAAGCGTCCCTCGAGTATTAGTCAGCTATCGGGCGGAGAAAAAACACTTACCGCCATTGCGCTGCTTTTCGCGATCTACCTGGTGAAACCGTCGCCCTTCTGCGTGCTTGATGAGGTGGATGCCCCGCTCGATGATGCAAATATTGAACGGTTTGCCGCAATGATCCGATCGTTCAGCAAAGAGACCCAGTTTATAATCATCACGCACAACAAAAAAACGATGTCTAAAGCGGAGATGATGTACGGCGTTACGATGCCGGAAACCGGTGTCAGCCGCCTGGTGGGGGTAAAGCTCGATCAGGTAGCGGAAGCATAGATTTGAGACATGAGACTTGAGATAATATGGATGTGAGATTTGATTACATTTCACCCATACAGCAAACTCTAAAACACTGCGCTGTTACACTTATTACTTGAACACAGCACAATCTAACCAATCCATTATGTCAGTAATTACATCACGATGTCTTCTTTTCTTCAGCGTGTTTATTCTGTTTACGCTGATGAACAACTGCGCTGCCACTGAAGGTACCGTTGTGGAATCGAACCGGGGTGAAGTTCTTGTGGGTTCGCCTGCGGTTGACAGGACCGATATTGTACCCGGGACATTTGCGGGTGGAAAGAGTCAGCTCACCTTCCGGTACCCTGAAGATTGCTACAACATGGGAATTGAAGGAGCGATTGAGATCAGCTTCGATCTGCAGGATACTGGTGAGCTGACCAACGCCAGGGTAACACGAGGTATTGGCGGCGGATGTGATGAAGCTGCCCTTGAAGCGATACGCAACAGCGAGTTCAGCCCTGCGATGGACCTCAACGGAAACCCGATCCCCTCCCGCCACACCGTTCAGATCATTTACCGGCTCTGAGTTTAAGCAAGTGTTTTTTGAAATGGAAGACGTTTTACCGTCTGTTTACCAACCCCTGTTTAGTAACAGAAAACTCCTGATGGCTGTCTGATTTTTTTAACGGGCCATCCTTGCCAGCTCCGCCTCTGCCGCAATAAATCCAAAAGCGGGCCAGTTTCCCTCGTCATAGATTTCCTGCCAGATCTCGATAGCGCGTTCCTGACGTCCGTTTATATAGTGCCAGTTGCCGATTCCATACCCGATTGTAGCATTTTGAAGAGCATCATCCGCTGAATCCATCAGCGTTTCCGGACGGAACACACCGTTGAATACGAGCAGGAGATTCAGGTAGGCGTCATTTTCTATAACCTCGATTTCAGGGCTGATATCTGCAATCACCTCGCCCGCTCTCTCGTCATTACCGTTTCGTTTCAGCGCCATGTAGTACCAGTAGAGCGTGGCAATTCGCATATCCTCTGACAGATCAAGAGCCAGGGCATTTTCATACGATTCGATTGCAGCCGGGTAGTTTGCCTGAACATAGTTTACGAGCCCAAGATGATACCATACGTTTGATTTTAGCGTGCTTGTGGGCTGATTCAATTCGTTGGGAAGTCCGTCAGGTTCTACCTGGTCCTGCCTGTTTCGCATCAGCATTGCAGCCTGCTCGAAATCTTTTATAGCGTGATCAAACATTCTGAGCGTCAGGAACCGGTGTCCGCGATGACGATACATTCTTGGATCATCGGAGTGCTTAAAAACTCCCTCTGTAAAAATTTCAATAGCATCGCGATATTGACCGAGATACGCCGTTCTGCGCCCCAGCCAGATAAGATTATCGGGATCCTCGGGATCATACCTATAGTCGGCAAGTGCCGTTCTCAGATTTTCGCTGTACTCTTCCTCCACCGCAGGATCTAACTGAGGCGTCATCAGTGTATCTCCGAGAAGCGAAACCGACTGGGCCCCATGCGGTAGTGCTGGCAAGTTGGGCCTGTCATTGCACGCCACTGCGGCAAGTGCAATTATCAAAAGTATCAGTGTCTGTTTTATATTCATCTGTTTATGCTCATAATTAAATTTCCGGCCGCCATTATTTTTCAAAATCTGATATCCAGCACCACCTCTTCACCATCCCGTAAAACAGTTACGGAAAGTTCATCGCCACGCTGAAACTCTCCCAGGCTTTCCATGTAATCGTAAATATCTCCAATCTCAATCTCACCCATTTTTATAATCACGTCTCCCCGCAGCATCCCAGCTTCTTCTGCCGGATCTCCCTCGCGCACCCCATCAATCTTAAACCCCGAACCTGAATATGAATAGTCCGGAAGCACACCCAAAGTAGGGCCATCAAAATCAAAAGTTGATCCGCGCGGATCGGTCGATTCCTGGAATCCCATTTCCGGTGCCTGAAGCCGGTCGAGTCTGTTGATCACTTCTGCCGTATGCCCGGCAACTTTTTTAATCCCGTCGTAATTGATTTTGTCCGGCGTATCGGTGGTGCGATGATAATCTCCATGAGTTCCCGTATAGTAGTGAAGAACCGGGATTCCCGCCTCGTAAAAGGAGGCGTGGTCGCTCGCCCCTGTACCCGCAGGCGTTCGGGTAATTTCCAGTGAATCTTTGCTGATCTCATCCAGTATATCAGCCCAGCGTTCTGCCGTTCCGGTACCGAAAATCGTAAGCTGGTTATTCTCCATCCGGCCTATCATATCCAGGTTGATCATCGCCACCACGCTGTCGGGACTCATTTCCATCTGATTAACGTAAAATCCCGAACCCAAAAGACCCATCTCCTCACCCGAAAACGCAATGAATACGATGTCTTTTTCAGGAGTGTTTTCAGAAAAGTAGTCGGCCAGCCAGAGCAATCCTGCCGTACCCGATGCGTTGTCGTCCGCGCCGGGGTGAATGCCCGGATCTTCATCCGTCTCCATAGAAATCATTCCTCCTCTGCCCTGCGAATCGTAGTGGGCTCCTACAATGATTACCTGTTCCGTATTTCCGCTGCCCTCTACCCTGGCCACCACATTCCTGGCGATGTGATTTTCCATCTGCATCGCTTGAGGAATAGGGCCTTCCAGAACAAATTGCTGGAAGAAAGTCCCCTCATCACCGTCAGGTACTAATCCCGACTGTAAAAACTGGTCAGCAATATAATTCGCTGCCCTTGATTCCCCGCTCGTTCCCGCTAACCTGCCCTCCAGGCTTTCATCAGCCAGCCACTCCACATGATCCTGAATGGTGGCCGACTGCTCTCCTTCCGGCACAGGCTGATCGCAGCCTGTAATATGCAGGGCCATCGTAAGAAATAAAACTAAGCAGAGCGTGGTCGAGTGATTAAAGGAGGTAAATTTTAAAATCATATCTGTTTTGAATAGTTACGGGGTGTCCTGAAAATACAGCTAATACGATCGATTTACAGTAAAAATTTCACACGTAGCTCAGGTCGCCGACCTGAGAAGGTTAACCATTACTCAAAGCAATAAAACCAGATTGCGTATCAGCTTCATTGCAAAAGACATTTCCAGCCCAACCGATGAAACCAGGGCAGCGTTAGTGACCGGCACGCGGGTCAGCGACGCCGCGCTACGTAGCTCAGGTCGCCGACCTGAGAGGGTTATGCTATATTCAAAGTATCAAAACCGAACTTCAAATCAGTGAACTGAAGAATAGACTCGTTGCGTAACTATTGGGTTCGTGGAATGTCTGTTCAGTAACTGATTAAACAATTGTCGATTGGCAGGTTACAACTCATATTAAACGTTTGGTCAGCGGCAGACATACTGTTTTTTTTTCTAACTTTCTATCTACGGCTCAGCACCACTGCGGTTCAATCATCGGTCCTGAAACTCGTGAGCCAGCAATTACTTTTTGCAGTTGAGGGGCCTCGCTACTTGGAAATAATCCATCAATTGAGCTTGAACAGCATCTTATACACCCATACCTTTAGGTTCAATCTTCAAGGTTGGGGGTGTCCCGATAGCATTCGGGACTGAGATCATACCCTGTGAACCTGAACCGGATC
>CAZKIZ010000143.1:0-7983 GCA_964552935.1 uncultured Rhodohalobacter sp.
ATCCATAGCGGAGATGAAAATAAAAGAGAATTCAATAACAGAACGGTTCGGGATACCGAAATGGCAGAAGGGATGGATCGCATTACCGGCGACTATAATGAATTCTGGGCATCGCGCGACTACCTGAACCACATCGAGCCGGTGAAAGCCGCTGTGTTGATGGCCCACGCGTTTAACGACTGGAATGTGATGCCGCTGCACAGCTACAGAATTTATGATGCACTGCGTGAGCGCGGTGTGCCTTCCATGATTTACTACCACCAGGGAGGTCACGGAGGCGAGCCCCCGCATGAAATGATGAACAAGTGGTTTACGAGGTACCTTTTCGATATTGAAAACGGAGTTGAGGAGATGCCGAGAGCGTGGATTGTGCGGGAAGGGGACAGCCGGGATGAGCCCACTCCTTACGATGATTATCCCAACCCGGCTGCAGAACCTGTTACATTCCATCTGACACCCGGAGCGCCAGAACACGGGGGACTTACGCTTGATGCACCACAATCATCCGGCGGATTTGAAACGTTGGTCGATAACGTCTCCTTTTCAGGTTCAGCACTGGCCCGGGCCGAGTGGACCAATCACAGGTTGATATACACAACGCCGGAACTTGAAGAGCCGGTACATATTTCAGGCGTGCCCTCTGTTTCGGTGACGCTTTCGAGCAGTAAACCGGCGGCTAACCTGTCAGTATGGATGGTTTCGCTGCCATGGTCGGAAGGACGAGGCACACAAATTACGGACAATATCATTACCAGGGGATGGGCAAGTCCGCAGAACTACCGGTCCATTACGGAAAGCGAACCGCTTGAACCCGGCCAATATTACACTGTAACGTTTGACCTGGAACCGGATGACCAGATTATTCCGGCCGGTCAGCAAATTGGGCTGATGATTTTTTCAAGTGATCGGGAATTTACGCTCTGGCCGCATCCCGGCACAGAATTGACGATTGATCTGGATGCCACTACATTAACGCTTCCGATTGTTGGCGGCAGGGACGGGGTGCCTGGGCTGAATTAGAGCAGATGATTTTTGCTATAATGCTCATTTTTAGTGAGATTGAGTGATAATGAAGTTTTTTAGGTTTATCTGAATTAAAAAAAGAGATGACGATTTAGTTTGGACTCTGTCTGTATAAGTCGAGGAGGTATGATCGAAACTAAAGCCCAAATTAGATCGTTGTGGTGTCTGATCAAGTACTTGTTATGCGTTGGTTGAAGGCTTATAGCTTTATCAGGCAAATTCCGCGGTAACAGTAACCATTCCAAATAAAAAAGCTACGGTGTTTTTAAAATTCCATTTTCCTAACATACTTACCCTCACGCTGCTCTCAGCGGCTATCGTAGGTCTGATTACCATTCTGACAGAAACTACAGAGAGTGCAGCACCGATTTCTACAGCAGAGATTACCCAAATCATCAAAGAAGAACCGGTACTTAAACCGATACCTGAGCCGGAGCCTGATCCTGAACCGGAGACTCTGAGTGAGATTTTGAGATCTTTTGGAGGTTTAGGCCCTATTAACAGTGTATTAATCAGCCAGCATGGTGAGCTTGTTGAGGAGGAGTATTTCGGCCGGATGAACAGCCGTCGAGCTAACAATATAAAGTCGGCATCCAAAAGTGTTCTTTCAATTATTGTCGGTATTGCAATCGACAAAGGATACCTGGAGGGCGTTGATCAGCCTATTGGCGAATTCTTTCCGGACTATTTTGAAGCAAATCCGGATTCTGATAAAGAATCAATAACCATCGGCGATCTTCTGACGATGCGGAGTGGTCTCGCATCAACCAGCAGAGCTCATTACGGACGATGGGTCACCAGTTCTAACTGGATACACTATGCTTTAGACCGGCCGCTTGAGGGAGAGCCCGGCACAGATCGCACCTACAGCACAGGCAATACCCATCTGCTTTCCGTTATCATTACCCGTGCCACAGGAATGAGTACGCTTGATTTTGCAAACCAGTACCTATTTCACCCTATGAATATTTCCATAGCGGGATGGGACCGCGACCCCCAGGGATACTATTTCGGAGGCAACAACCTGGCCATGTATCCGCGCGACATGATTAAGATCGGGCGCCTGATGATGGATATGGGAGTGTATAATAATCAGCAAATCGTATCCAGTGCATGGGTTGTTCGTTCCGTTGCGGCGGTTACGGGCCGGAGAGCCGGTATCTACAATTACGGGTACTTATGGTTCCGGCGCTCATCCGGTCCCTACGATATGGTCTACGCTTTTGGAAATGGCGGCCAGTATATTATGATGGTTCCCGAGCTGGATGCCGTAATCACCGTGACGACTCAAAATGAAACCAGACAGCCAACTCGCAGATACAGGCGTGAGCTGTTCAGACATCTCGACAGGGACGTAATTCCTATGCTTGAAATGTCATATTCTGCGTCTCTGAGTCAATCAGTCAGGTAGCACCTGAATGCTTCTAAGGGGATTTCTACAGGCATCAGCACTTATTTAAAACCTGAGTTCGATTCTTAAATTTTTTAAATACCACTACAATCAGTCCAAAAAGGGCGTCATCTCGCACTTGATGCGTGATCTGCTGTCCATAACGAAGGCAGGAGATGCCGGATCTAAGTCCGGCATGACATAATTGTTGACGAATAAAATTTAATAACGCCCTTTTTGGACTGATTTCACCATTAGTTTTAATCGAACTCAAGTTCAAATTAATACTTACCGTATGCTGCGCATTGTATTTCTGGATATCAAAACCATAGGCGAAGTTCCGAATCTTGATAAGCTAAAACAGCTTGGAACGTTCAAATCGTACCCCGTAACAAAACCGGATCAAACCGCAGAAAGAATAAAAGATGCAGATGTTGTGATCACCAATAAAGTGGTGCTCGATAAACCGCTGATTGAACAGTCAACAAACCTGAAGCTGATTTGCGTAGCGGCAACCGGAATGAATAATATAGACCGGACATCAGCGGAAAAGAACGGAGTGAAGGTGAAGAATGTGGCAGGGTACGCTTCAGACAGCGTGGCACAGGGTACATTTGCAATGATACTGCACCTGATGTACAATCTGCCGGAGTACGATCACTACATTAAAAGCGGTGAGTACTCCAAAAGTGAAATCTTTACGAATCAGGATCGAAGCTACCGGGAGCTGAAAAAGAAGCGTTTCGGTATAATTGGATTGGGTAATATCGGAAGCCGTGTCGCTGCAATAGCTGAAGTTTTTGGAGCAGAGGTGGTTTATTACTCCACGTCGGGAAAAAATACCGAGCAGCCGTATGCGCGTCTTGAACTGGATGAACTTTTGAAAACCTCAGACATCGTATCCATTCACGCACCTTTGAATGAGAATACAGAAAACCTTATCTCGTATGAGCAGCTTAAATTGATGAAGCGATCTGCGTTTCTGATCAATACCGGCAGGGGAGGAATCGTAAACGAACAGGATCTGGCCGCGGCGATAGACGAGGATCTGATTGCCGGAGCCGGACTGGATGTGTTTGAGCATGAGCCGATCAACCGGGATAATCCGCTGTTGAGCGTGAAAAACAGAAGTAAGCTTGTGATGACACCTCACATTACCTGGGCCAGCGTGGAAGCGAGAACGGAACTGGTTGATGGAATCGTACAGAATATCAAGGAGTTTCAGAGATCCTGAATCTTCTGTTCAAGGTTCCGGGATTTAAAACATCTTCTTTAACTACAATGGGCACAAAGGTTTTCGCAAAGGTCACAGAGGTTTGTCTTTAGGTACCTTTGGTATTTAGCTGTCCTTGTTAATGAAGAGACATGTTTTATTACTGTGTGTCACATTGTGATACTCTTCGTGCGCCTCTGTGGTTTAAACACTCGCTAACGGAAACCACTGGCTCCGGCTGCGCGGTTATGCTGATATATAGAAATCTCAGCTTCGTTTCTTCGTTTTAGGCTTGTTTAATCGTATATTTTAAAACAGACTGAAGCATAAGAAATGGTGCGAACTATGAAAACGATTCGAATTGAGATAAAAAATAAAAAGGTCTACTCTCTATTGCGTGACTTGGAAGAGCTGGATGTGATTCGCCTCATTGATGACGACAATACTGTAAGGGAGTCAGTTGCCGGTCGTTATGCGGGAAAGTTATCACAAAAAACTGCTGATGAACTATCCGAACAAGTGACAAATAGCAGACAGCAATGGGAGACACGAACTATCTGATCGACACCAATGCAATAATAGATTTTATGGCTTCCCGATTGCCTGAAGCGGGAATGTCATTTATATCCGATTTGGTTGATGATATTCCTAAGATCTCAGTGATCACCCAAATTGACTGTTAGGTTTTGCCGGTCCACCACAAGACATGGCTCTGATAGAAGACTTTATCATCCACTCTGAGATCTATCCTTTAAACAATCCTGTTGTTGATATGTGTATTCTTCTGCGTAAGCACTATAGAATCAGACTGCCTGATGCAATCATTGCGGCAACTGCGAAAGTTAACTCATTTCATATCATCACTCGCAATGTTAAGGATTTTAAAAACATCAAAAATTTACAGATCATAAATCCTCACGAAATAGGTTCGTAAGATTTTAAACACAGTGTGCACAAAGGTTTATCTCAAAGTCCTCAAAGTAAATGCTGAAACAGGGTATGTCTCTCAAGAAACCACACTTTGTATCGGAATGTACCACGAGATGGATCCCTTCTCATGAGTTGAACAGACATATCATGTTTTCTGAATGAACACCAAAATCAAAATAATATCCTTACCTGCATACCGAGATCTGAACGGCGATTTCCACGGATTTCATCAAGGCCGCTGCCGATGGTTTGTCGGTTTTCATAAAGGGTGGTTGCAGCTTTAAACCGTATGGTGACCGGATCGACGGGCTGGTACCGAATTACGATGTACATGCGCTGCCCCTGGTCGAAAAGCATGGTGTTCGACATCACGTAAAGCAGATCGTTCTCGAACTGGAATACCCTGGAGTTAAAATCTTTGGTATCAAACAGGGTAATCCGTGCGTCTGCTGTAAGTTTTGGATTTGGCGTAAAGCGCACATCCTGGAAAATCAGGAATCCATAGGATGGGTCTTCCACAGTTTCACGGGCCCGGACGACATCAAACCTCGTACGCAGGCGCAGCGTTGGCAGAATTTGGTACTCGGCCTGAAATCGCGCATTTGACCTGACGGTGTGGCTCATGCCCGGCAGGGTTCTGCCAAAGGTGTCCGCTAACTCAATTTCCTGCTCCTGCCTTTTCATCCTGTACTGTGCAAAGAGGCGGAGTTCAGGTTTCGGGGTAAAATCAATCCGAATCAAACCGTCAAATCCTGATGTTGGCATGCTGTTTCTGAAACGGGGTGCGTGCGTCCGGAACAGGTCGGCATAGGAGCGGATTAAAAGGGATGATCCGATATCTTGCTGCAGGCCGAGATAAAAGCCCTCTTCATTCTGCGTGCGTGATTGCTCACCGAAACCGGAACCGAATATGGATTGGAAATCAGCCGAGTAGTTTCGATAGGCGAGGGAGATATCGGTGCCGTTTTCAAGCCTGAACTCACTCCCGCCAATAAGTCCCGTTCCGCCATTGCCGGTTCTCCCGGCCTCTCCAAAAAGTAATGCCGGTCCGGCTGTGATTTTGAAATCAACACTCATGGCGGAAAGATATTGCCCCTCGAACTGATGAATTTGGTATGGCTGTGTGCCGCGCTGAACCGGCCGGCTGAATTCATTTTGAAAACCGCTTATCCCTATCAGCCCGCGGTTAAACCTGTAGCGTAATCTGCCGCCATAGGTCTCCTGGCCCAGGTTATTGCGCCGCTGAAGCTCATTTTGCGTGCGGTGGAGACCCGTTGCGGTTGGAAAACGCACAAACTGATCATCTATCTCACTGGCCGTTCGCTTGCGGTTTGAGTAGAACCCGCTGAATTGCAAACGGCCCCCGATTGTTGCGGCAACTCCGCGGAATGCGTTGGTCTCCTGCGAGGAGGTGTATGGACGAATACCGGGATCATTTTTTACGGCGGCTCCGCGTACCTGGCTGCTCTTGCCGAAAGAGCCCCCGGTCCATAAAATTAAACCCTGTGCAAATGAAGCCCTGTAATCGCCGATAACCAGATTTTGCAGATAACCTACACCGTTCACGCCAACGTGCCACGAGGTGTAATCGAAGCCGGTTATACCGTTCATAGGCTCGCCGGGATCTTTATCCTGGGCCAGGTTGAGTGATAGACGCCGGCTTCTGTACCTGATGCGGTGATTGTACTTAAACGGACTACCCTGGTAATGCGTCAGTGAATCGGGGCGGTTAAATCCTTCCTGATCCTCGAGCACCGTTTCGATTCTCGACATTGCCTCTGCCCGGCTGCCCGCGGTCCAGAATCTGCGGTTCAGGTAGAGATCCTGGCCAAGTTCCCGCCCGCTTCCTACGGTTAAAAAGGGACGGATATTTTGAAGAGAAACTCTGCCAACACCGCTTATGTCCCGCAGTTCATCAAGATGTTCAAATGGTTTTACGTTCTCGCGGTGATTTACAATTTCGCGGGCGATTCTGAAATCGATGCCCGGCAGGCCGGATAGCTCATCAACACCGGCGCGGTTTATGTTTACAGGATTGGCGGCAAGGCTTTCAATCCATTCTATCAGCTCAAGGATCTCCTGCTCCGATTCCTCCGGGTCGAGATCTGAAATAAGCTGCTCAATAATATGCTCAATCTGCTGGCGGTTCGATTCTGCATCCTGTGAAAAGGTTTGCTGCACAAAAAGAACCATACACATAGTTACAAGAACCAGCCCTCTGAAAGCGACAGTGAGGCGGGAAGATGAACATCGCCTTGATATGGTTTTGCTCGCACACATTGCACCGGGATTTAAAGTGAGATGCCGATATCGAGTGCGGGGCTCAGGCCGAGTGGTATATGCTGCTGCACGGCAAAGTTGATCTGCCACTGGCTTGTGCTGTATCCAAACCCGCCGGAGTACGTTTCCGGATTTGATGTAATCCCGGCGCGGGCTCTCAGGCCGGCAAAAAGCTCTGCGTCAATTCCTGCTCTGAGTGAGACAGGAAACCGCACATCCTTCACCGTTTCTGCTGAGATGATCACACTCTTTGAAGGTATGTAGCTTATGCCGGCTGCAAGCTCGCGAGGCAGTTCTTCGTCGGTGCCAGCAAACGCGGGCTGATTTACATTTGTAGCCCTCGTTCCAAACCATAGCGCACTCATAACTTCCGCGGCTATGCCTATGTCTATGCCAAACGCACCGGCAGAACCATACCCGCCGCCCTGCTGAACGTGGGTATAGTTCAGGGCAGCACCGGCATAAAATGATTGCCGGTTCAGGGCATATCCCGCTCGAATTCGCGTTTCATTGAAGAGGTGAAAACCGTAGCGATGGATGCCGGCCCCTACGGCTCCGTTACCAAGAGGCAGAGACGCCGAAGCAGCAGCGTCGGTTATTTTGGCTATGCCAACATATCGAAAACCGTAAAATGAAACCTGCCTTTCATCCGTTTGTAGGAGAGAAACGTTTGAGAACAGAGCCCACGGATCGCCCGGTACGGCTACTCCGGACTGGCCTGTTGCAATTGAACGAGCCCCGATGGATGACTGTGCGGCTGCATAGCCGGAAAAAATTAAAACACCTGACATAGCTATCAGGCAAAAGATTACTTTCTTTTGTATCATGACAACTCCCCTGTTTTTCTCTTTGACTTTTAAAGAATATGTGGAATAAAATTCAAAAATTGAAATTTCTTCTTTTGTTCGCTTCAGGCCTGGTTTTCAGTTTTGCAGAAACAGCTGATGCGCAAGAGTTTAACTGCGATGTAAACCTGAATACACGCCAGATCAGCGGAACGGCCAAAGAGAATGTGACAGAGCTGGAGCGCGATATTGCATCTTACATCAACGAGAACAGGTGGACGGATGACCGGTATGAAGAGCATGAGAGAATTCGCTGCCAGATACAGATTGTTCTCACCGGCGCGGATGATCAGTTCAATTAT
>CAZKIZ010000144.1:0-7959 GCA_964552935.1 uncultured Rhodohalobacter sp.
CGAAGCAGCCATCCCGTAAGGCTATAGCGCGTAACATTGGTTGTGAGAACTTCATGCTCAACAGAGTCGCTTTTGAACAACAGCAGTCTCTTTGCGATCGGTTCCACCAAAATATCGCCATTATCGCGGTAGATTTTCAGCTCACCGCCGTCTCCTTTTTTCCAGTTTTCATTCAGGTATATCAGTACCGTAATCTGCCGGTTAGATCTCTCCTGGAACTGATCCAGGTGCCTGTTGTAGTGCGAGCCGGGAGGATATTTAGCAATGTGAAACTCCGAATCGGTCAGGCTGAGATAGCAGTACTGCTTCAGTTTTTGGATCAGTTCGTCCATCAGCTCAAAGAACGGATTAAGCCCACTATCTTTTTCGCGATCCAGCCAGTAGATAAAATCGCCGCGCACAGAATCTTTCACCTGCAGTTCACCTCCGGTACCGATACCGGCCCTCTTTAGCTTATCACTCCCCTCAGCGGCGTGAAAGAACTCTAAAATTGACCGAAATAACTCGTCGGAAATGAAATCATCCACTATTACAAAATCCTGTTCTGCAAGCCGGTCCATCCATTCGGTCCACTTCTCTTCTGAACGCGTTACTTCACTCATCTTATGGTCTGTTTATAATTGTCGTTAATTTTTTTTCAAAGATGGAAGATACCCGGGGTATCACCAACCACTCTTCCACAAAACGATGTAAGCGGTCTCCTATTACTCTTCGGTTCCCTCACTTCTCAATGGATTTTCCGCAAACATAAACTCCCGCACCGGTTCACCATCAATTAAGTGCTCATGAATAATCCGTTCCAGGACCTCCGGCGTGCAGGAGTGATACCAAATCCCTTCCGGGTAGACTACTGCAATCGGTCCGCCCTTGCACACTCTAAGACAGTTCGCCTTGGTACGGAAAACTCCTGACTCCCCATCTATATCCAGCTCCTTTAACCGCTTCTTCAAGTAGACCCACGACTTGAGGCCGATTTCGTGCTTGCAGCATTTCGGTTTGGTCTGATCCGCACACAGGAAAATATGCCTCTGAACCGATTCAATATGGAGTTTCTTCGCCTTTCTGTGAAGTTTTTTCAATCTTTTTTGATTCATCTACTTACTCGTTTCCCAACATAATAATGATTTTCAAATCCATCTATAACTCGCAATAGTTAAACTATACCGCAACTGTTCACGTATCTTTCATCTGCGACAAACTGCGTGTTACTCCCTGAAAATCTGCGAAAACCTCGCCCATTTTCTTTCAGAAGACTACATTGAATTCAATGTTCAGGTTTTATCTATTATAAGCACGCTTTCTTATATTGATCACTAATGATAGCCTGAAGTATTGAATCTTCACTCTCCAGTGATCGCATAATCCGGGCTCCAAAGCAAAAAATTTTCCTTAAAACATGTACCAGCAATTTCATATTAACATACAGTATAAATCCCGGGAACGCAGAATTCTGAATGCGCTGCTTGCACTTGCCACGGGTGTGCTCACTCTGATCTATCCCAGCTTTCTCTACCTGATTGCCGGCGGCTACCTTGTGGCCCTCGGATTGATGTTTCTCTATTTTAGAGTTCCTGCGTTTATCGCAGCGTTCCCCATTCTTTTTGGCGCACTCATTTTCATGCTTCCGGACCTGATTCCCATCGCTTTTGCAGCGTTTTTGGGTCTTTTCGGGCTGCTGTTACTGCTCAGTTTCGGATTTGTATTTATGGGAATACTTACCCTTATCATAGCCGCATTGATTGTATCAAACCCTGACTCTGTAGCCTACCTGATTGCCGCCTTTCTGCTGCTGTACGGTTTTTCCAACCTGATCCGTCTCTTTCAAAAGAGTGATAGCGGTGGTGGAAGCATTGGACGCAGAAAAGAGTCAAACTCAATAAAGCCCGGCGACAGAGAAGAGATCGTGATTGAGTAAGTAATGGTTATCGGTTGTCGGCTATTGGTAAAAGGTGTCAGCCCAGATCTTCAAGCAGTTCTTTCATGAGTTCAACACTGGAACACCTTAAGATTCCTCATATGCATAACAATATCGTCCATTGAATAGCTTGTTTTATGCCTTTCGTATTTATTGCACCATTTCGTGACGATACCTGTACATAACTCAGTAAGGAAACAGTATTTGCTATAATACAACAGGCTGAAAGCCTGAAAGAACACAGCCCCGGGCAGCGCCCGGGGTAGCAAACGGCTATAAACAGGGCAGGCTGAAGGCCTGCAACAGACAGATATCTTTAATGGTTGAATCATTTTATTATACGTTCATCTATCGTCTCGAAAACCAATCTGTATTATACTCCAGTGCATCGAATTTCAGCACCAATCTGATGTGGTGCTTTTTTGGATTTAAAGAAATGTCGTGATGCTCGTAAATCGTTCTATTTCAGGCTTTCATCCTGATGATGTTACACCAATCATCTTAACCCCGGGCGCTGCCCGGGGCTTTGTTGTTTCGGGCTTTTCCCCTGGGATCCCTTGCGGGGCAGCCCTTTCTATTACAGAATCCAAGAACATCAGACTACGTATCATTAATACGTAAGTCTATCACCAGGACATCCAAATACGCAATTATAAAGCAGTTAACCTATTGTTATTATTGGTCAAGGAAAACTGCTCTTGAAAAGTATCGAATTCAGGAGGCGAGTCCGTTTGCAGTAATAGGTGTCAGCCCAGATTTTCAAGCAACTCATTAGCTTCATCAAGTTTTCCGGGATCATCTTTAGTCTGCGGTTCCAGCTCGATTAGTTTTTCGAGCACCTCTTTTGCTTTTTCATCTTCACCAATCTCAAGGTAGTGGCGCGCGAGGTCCAGCCGAAACAGAATATGTTCATCATCCAGCTCAATCGCTTTCTTCAGGTACTCCTCTGCAGTTTCATTATCTGCGTCGGGTATGCCCTCTGAAATCAGGCTTGCTGCTGTGCGCTCCGCGCTGCTTATATTCGCCACATCGCTGTGCCACACCCCCCAAAGATGCCAGACGGGGGCAAAATCAGGCTCATATTCTGCGGCTTTCTCGAGGTGTTCCCGTATTTCATGTGCCATGCTAATCCTGTCCCGCGTACCCTTCAAAACAGACAGCCGCCCTTTGGCAACCGCAAGTGCGTAATGCGAGTGACCCTTGTCAGGGTGGTGTTCAACGGCTTTTTCTGCAAATTCAACCGCTTTTTGAAACCACTCTTCCTGCTCAGATTCATCTTCTTTTCGGTATCCTTCTCGGGCTTGGAGAACGCTTGCATTCCATAGCGCCTCATAATGTTCAGGATCCTTTTCCAGAACCTCTTCGTACAGCTCAAGTGCACGCTCTTCATCTCCTTCCTCAAACTTTTCAGCCGCCTGCTTGATCAGTTCCTCTTCCGATGAAGATTGTCCATATACTTCAACCGCTGTGATTGTAAACATGAACAGTACCAGAAGTAAGATGAACTTATTTATTTTTTTCATAAAATGTCAGCTTGCGTTACATGCGGAGTCAGAATTCCGCTACATTTTTATACTGTAAACCATTGTCGTTTATAGATATATACGTAACAAAACATATACGTAACGTGTTCGGATGCAGAGAAGTGTTTTATCTATGCTTTTTTCAGTTTAAGATGGATTGTTTACAACATTGAATGAAAAGCCCTCGTCGTTCTCTTATACCTAAGGAATTCTGCTGCGGCAAATTTACGCAGACTTTTTCGGCAGTGTATCTCTGATGACTGCTCTCCAAATTTCACAACACAGAGTCAGTTTCATTTTCTGTCCATAGAATTTAGCCTTAAAATAAACCAGATCTGAACTCCGATTTGCGATACTGCCTCTTATTCTCTTTATTCGGTGAGTTCGTATGCATCTTTACTGCCATAACAATCAATACATTATGACAACGTGTCCTCAAGCATTGTAGCCGCGCTCTCGATCTTTCTGTTTTTTATCGGTTACCGCTATTACTCCAAATTTTTAGCTGAAAAGATCTATCAGCTCAATCCGGATTTCATGACCCCGGCTCATGAATTTAAC
Organism: uncultured Rhodohalobacter sp.; assembly: GCA_964552935.1. Taxonomy (GTDB): domain Bacteria; phylum Bacteroidota; class Rhodothermia; order Balneolales; family Balneolaceae; genus SW132. The sequence goes on from CAZKIZ010000144.1 coordinate 4,000, forward strand.
GATGGCGTGGATTATGTGCCGGCCAATAAATTCGTGCTTTTGGGGCATCACTTTACTTCTATCGCAGGAGCCGCGCCCATTGTAGGACCGGCCATTGCCGTCTACTGGGGCTGGCTGCCCGCCATGCTCTGGGTGGTTTTCGGGACCGTGTTTGCGGCGGGAGTTCACGATTTTGGAACCATGGTTCTCTCAGTCCGCAATAAAGGTCAGTCGGTAGGTACACTCGCCGACAAACTGGTTGGCCATCGTGCTAAACTGCTCTTCCTGTTCATTATTTTGATTTTGGTGTTGATGGTTAATGCCGTATTTGCATGGGTCATCTCCAGCCTCTTTATCAATTTTCCTGCAAGCGTGCTCTCCATTTTCATTCAGATTCCGCTCGCGGTTTGGATTGGGTTTCGGGCTTACAAGAAAACCGGCGGCATGGTGGTCCCCGCATTCATTGTTCTGTTTGTAATGTACGCCACGGCTATCATTGCCAGCTATGTGCCGGTGCTTCAGATCGACCTGGTCAGCTATTTCGGCGGAGCAGATGCCGCGGCCTGGTTTGGATTGTCGGCCACAGAAATGGCGTTCCTCACCTGGATTGCTATCCTGATGGCCTATGTCTACGTTGCCTCTACCCTCCCGGTCTGGATGCTGCTGCAGCCCCGCGACCTGATCAACGCCTACCAGCTTTTGCTTGGCCTGGGAATCCTCTACCTGGCGCTTTTCATCACCAGCCCGGAAATCACGGCACCGGCTACCAATCCCGATACCGGAGATGTGAGCTGGTTTCCGCTGCTATTTATTACCATCGCATGCGGGGCGATCTCCGGCTTTCACGGGCTCGTCTCATCCGGCACCACGGCAAAACAGCTCGACAAAGATACCGATGCCCGCTTTGTTGGCTACCTCGGAGCAATCGGGGAAGGATCGCTGGCGCTGATCACCATCGTGGCGATTGTCACCTACTTCAATACCACGGGGGAATTCCTGGATGTCTATCACTCTTTTGAGGCAGCCGGGGCAAACGGGCTTGCTATTTTTGTAGAGGGGGCGGCCTTTCTTGCCACAGGATTGATGATTCCACTGCAGGCTGCCGAAACCATTATCGCGGTGATTGTAATCAGTTTTGCTGCCACCACCCTCGACACCTCCGTACGGTTGATGCGCTACATTATTAATGAGTTGGGTGAGGAATACTCTATTAAACCACTAAAGCAGGTGCACCCCTCAACTATGATTGCGGTTGGAGCGAGTGCTGCCCTGGTTTTACTGCCTGAAGGCCCGCGCGGACTCGGCTCCGGCGGATACCTGCTATGGCCGCTGTTTGGTACATCGAACCAGCTTCTGGCGGGGATCAGCCTGCTGCTGGTCACCATCTGGCTCAAACGGAAAGGACGAAGCATCATTTACACCCTGATTCCGATGCTTTTTCTTCTTTTCATGACGCTTTGGGCCATGACAGAGCAGGTGCTGTTTCAATGGTCGGGCTATGGCGAAGCAGACGCCAACCTTCTGCTCTTTAGCTTCGGCGCAATTATCCTGGGATTCACAATCTGGATCTTTTTGGAGGCGATTGTTTTGTTCAGAAAAGAAAATGTAGATCGATAGGAGATTTTTAATAACTCATTTAGAATCTGAGTTCGATTCTTAATCCTCATTAAAGTGCATCAAAAGTCCCCTCCTTTTCCCCAGCGGGATCCCTACGGGGCAAGGAGGGGAGCCTCTTTTGTTAATTTTTAAATACGAACTCAGGTTTAGAAGTTTATTTCTTATTCTTGTCTACATCAAAAACTAAAGTGACCAAAAAGAGACGCTATGATATATAAATTCCTTGTATCCGGGCTTTTTCTTCTGTTTTTAACAGCACAACAATCCTATTCCCAAACCCTTTTTATGGGCAGTGAATCGATCGGTATCGGGTTGCAATATGGATACATTGGCATCGGGGATGTTACCACATCGTCTTTCACACTCGGATTTTCTATAGATAGAAGAGCGGACTTTGGTTTTATCTACACGCGCGGGACAACAGAGCTTCCCTATCAAAGAGAGCCACACACCTACGATATGGGTGCTATCTTCGGTACTCTCTTTCCGGCAAGTGAGTGGGATGGGGATCCATTCACGGGTGAGCTTATGATTGGAGCGGGTATCAATGAAGACAAACGTCTTAACGGACCTTTTCTTCTAACAGGAATCGGGATTTCAAAATCTCTCAACGACCAACCGGACAAGCCGGGAATAAGGCCCAGAGCCTCTCTCGCCTATACGCTTGTTGCGGGGAAAAGATCGGAAGATGAAAGTAACCAGGTAGCTTCGTCTATATCTGTATCGTTTGAACTCATTTTTCAATTGACGGGAAAATCTGGCGGAGTGCTCATAATCCCCTCCTATGTTTTTATTCCAGATGCCCGGACAGGCGGATTGGGAATATCGGCTTCAATTATAATTTGAGCTTCTTCTGTCTGCCGGTTCACTTTTGGAATGCTTTTGGTGGTATTTGACAAATTTGAGAATTGAACTCAGGGATTGATATAACACCGCAGCTAACTATTCCCGTCTCAACTTTTTTTTACCTGCCAGTTTGGCTATTATTACATCGAAATAATTAAACCGTAATTTTTGATTAAAACCGTGATTATTTATGAAAATTCATGAGTATCAAGCCAAAGAAATTTTAAGCGACTATGGCGTAGCTGTTCCCGCCGGAGTTGCCGCAGACAACGTTGCTGATGCCGTTGACGCTGCAAAAAAGATGAAAGAGAAAGGCTCCTCCCTGTTTGTTGTGAAAGCGATGATCCATGCCGGCGGACGCGGTAAAGGACGCACCAAAAAGAACAATGCCAAAGGTGTGATTCTCTGTAAAACTGTGGATGAGGTAAAGAAAGCGGCTGAAGACCTTCTTGGCGACACCCTGGTTACGATTCAGACCGGCGACGAAGGGCAGAAAGTGAATACGATCTACGTGACCGATGGAGTGGATATTGAGCAGGAGTACTACCTCGGAATTCTTCTGGATCGCGGCAACAGCAAGAATGTGATCATGGTATCAACTGAGGGTGGTGTTGAGATTGAGAAAGTAGCCGAAGAGACCCCCGAGAAAATTATTAAGGAGTGGGTGGAACCCGGAATGGATCTTCAGCACAACCAGGCCCGGCGGCTTGCGTTTGCGCTCGGACTCGAAGGAGACGCCTTCAAAAAAGCGGTCAAATTTATTATAGCGCTCTACAAATGTTACGAAGAGACCGACGCCAACCTTGTAGAGATCAATCCGCTCGTCAGAACTCCCGATGGGGATGTTATGGCCCTGGATGCAAAATTCACGTTTGATGAAAATGCGATGTTCCGCCAGAAAAAATATGCTGAGCTCCGGGATGAGTCGGAAGAGAACCCGATTGAACTGGAAGCGTCTAAGTTTGGCCTGAACTACATCAAGCTGGACGGCAACGTTGGCTGTATGGTCAATGGCGCCGGACTGGCCATGGCTACCATGGATATCATCAAACTCTCCGGCGGCGACCCGGCCAACTTCCTTGATGTGGGCGGCGGCGCAAATGTAGATACGGTGAAGAATGGCTTCAGAATTATCCTGGACGATCCCAATGTAAAAGCGATCCTGATCAACATCTTTGGCGGAATTGTACGGTGCGACCGTGTGGCCAACGGAGTGATTGAAGCGATTAAGGATCCTGAGATTGCGAGAAAAGTAGAAAACGTGCCGATTATTGTGCGTCTGCAGGGAACCAATGCTGTTGAAGCGAAGGAGATCATCGATAACAGTGATCTGAACGTTATTTCAGCGGTACTGCTGAAAGAAGCGGCTGACGCGGTATCGAAAGTGATTGCGGCGTAATTATTTTGCCTGCGACGATTGTTCAGAAGTCTCCCCTATTACGGGGGACTTTACCCTATTAAATAAGCGGGAGTATCGATCATGCAGATCGTACTTCCGCTTTTTTATTATCGGCCGAA
>CAZKIZ010000145.1:0-7919 GCA_964552935.1 uncultured Rhodohalobacter sp.
CTGATGCTGACATTCCCTTCCTCGCGCGCTTTCTCGAGCTTGCGCTGGGTGGGTTCCTCCGTTTTTTCCTGGTCGCTTTTCTGATCAGACATGTTAAGCCGTAGTTGTTGAGTACATGCTGAACCTTTCAAATACAGTACCAAAAAAGGTCAGGCCCTCATCGCGCTTTGGAGCCGCAGGCGCTCGGCAAAACCTGGATAAATCATCCATCGGGAGGAAAAGATTTCCAAAGAGAGCCGGACGAATGTTGCCCCCGGTTTTCCTGCAAAAGGGAAAAACTTTCTGTTCCAGTGGCAAGATCTGTTAAAGCGGGTTGAACAGGTAAGAAGGTAATCTGCCGGCAGTTTAATCTGGGGTCTGAACTGCCATTTGAGATGTCCAGGAAGGGATTACTGAGGCTGATGAGTACTTCAGAACAAGACGAGGAGTGATGTTTTTCAGCGGATGGCACAGATTTTGTTAACTCTACTCATGTAATCACGAAAGACGGTTATGGAAAAAGCCGCCGGCAACATCGCGGTAAATTGAATACCCATTTAATAAAAAGCAATGATCGACAGATTTCAGGCTCAAATGCAGGCGATGCAGATGCTTATTAAAGCACAGGATAACACTGCAGATAACCTGGCAAACATTAACACCCCGGGCTATAAAGGCAGCAGGATGTTTCACAGACTTATGACCGAGCAGATTAACGGAAAAGAGGTCACGAAAACAGTTCCGATGCAGCAAATCAACCTGGAACAAGGTGTTCTTGAGCCAACAGGAAACGCATTCGATTTTGGAATTGACGGTGATGGTTTTTTCACCGTACAGGATGACGGACAGTCTTACCTGACCCGTGACGGGCGATTTCATATTGACTCAGACGGTTATTTGAAAAACAGCCAGGGAGCCAACGTCATGGGCAGCGGCGGGGCTATTCACATTCCTGAATATTTTCAGGCGATGGGCCGCGAGGATGGCGGAGTAACGCTGGAAGTTGCCAAAGACGGCACAATTCGGCTGAATGACGAAGTATATGATAAGATCAGGCTTGTGGGAGTAGACTCCCCGGCAAACCTTGAACGCAAAGGCGGAAACTATTTTACAGCACCGGCCACAAGCCAGGTTGAGCTGTCTTCGGGCACCAGCGTCATGCAGGGTTTCTATGAAAAAGGAAATGTTGAACCGCTGAAGGAGATGGTGGATATGATGAAGAATTCGCAAATGTTTGAGGCGCAGCAGCGCGCCATGAGAACAACCGATGAGACACTGGCGCAGGCTACAACCACGCTTGGACGATTTTAATCACTAAATAAACAGAACATTTATGTTTAGAGCATTAAGTACAGGAGCGCTCGGTATGAGTGCCCAGCAAAAATCAGTAGACAATATTGCGAATAATCTTGCCAACGTAGGTACAACAGGGTACAAGCGCACAACCGTGGCGTTCCAGGATCTGTTTTATGAGAATGTGGCCTCTTCGAAGCACGGGGCCGCATCAAACCGTGCATCGAACGACGGACCCGCACTGCAGATCGGGCACGGATCACGGGCAGTGGCTACGATCCGAAACTTTATGCAGGGTGCCATTACCGAAACGGGCAACGCACTTGATATGGCGCTGAGCGGATCGGGATTTTTCCAGGTTGAGATGCCTGACGGATCGATCGCCTACACCCGCGACGGTAATTTTAACCGAGATTCAACAGGAATGCTGGTAAATAACTCCGGACTTCCGCTGGCGGATCAGATTGAGATTCCGCAGGATGCCGTAGCTGTAGATATTTCGCAGGATGGAATTGTAACGGCACAGATGGCCGGCGACGGAGCCACCATTGAGCTGGGTCAAATTGAACTGGCAAAGTTTGTGAATCCCGGCGGACTTGAGGTGCGCGGCGATAACCTGTTTGCCGAGACTGAAGCCTCGGGGATGCCATTTTACGGAACTCCCGGGATGGAGAGTTTTGGTGTGGTCAGGCAGGGATTCCTGGAGCAGTCTAACGTAGATATTGTGAACGAGATGGTTCGCCTTATCGAAGCGCAGCGGGCGTACGAAACGAATTCCAAGATGGTGCAGACCGCTGAAGATATGATGTCTATGACAAACCAAATCAAACGATAATAAAACCGTGGTACTCCTGATGATCTTATATACTCTTTCATCATCCGCCGTGGTCGTTGAGCAGAACGGGCCGGGGGCGGCATTTTTTCTGCAGCAGCCCGCCGCTGAAGAGCAACATCCCGTATCTGAGGTTTCATCAGACACGCGCCGGGTGATTGTTGAAAAAGCAAAAAGCGCGATTGAAGAGATCTACGATATGGATCAGTACCGGTTCTCTCTCTCCCCGAGGTGGATACCCGGGAGCCTGCAGCGAATCAATTCAGGAAATATCCGGTCAGTGGTACCGGAAGGCGGCGTTGAAAGGTTTACGAATTTCAAAGTCTCCTATATGGAACACAGCAGGCTGAAAACGGCACAGGTTCAGCTGCTTGTAGAAACAGAACGCAAACTACCGGTGGCCAGCCGAAGGATCGGCGCCGGTGAAGTTGTTACCGAAGATGATCTTGATTTGAGATGGGTGTCGGTACCCTACGACAGGGGGCAGCTGGTGGACAGAATGGAAGACCTTTCAGGAAAAACCATTCGCCGGACGCTGAATAACGGTGAACCGATTCGTCACGCCGACGTCACCACAGAGTACCTGGTGGAGGCCGGAGACATAATCCGGTTGATTTTTGAGCAGAACGGCCTTCGCATCGAGATGGAAGTAGAAGCACGGCAGAGCGGTGCACAGGATGAAGAGATTACGATTTACAACAAAGAAACCCGAAAACGATATTTGGGCAAAGTAAGCGGCCCGGGAGTAGCACTATGGAAACAAACACTATGAGAAGAACAATATTCACTGCCACGCTGGTTTTGATGCTCACTTTTGCATCGTCTGCCGCTGCGCAGACCTCACTCTATAGTGATGTGAAGGCGGGGAAAGTGGGGGATATTATTACGATTATCCTCACAGAGAATATTTCGGGCAGTTCTACCGCAGATGCCCGGAAATCGTCTAACGCTAACGGCAGTGCTTCCGGATCAGTTTCGGGGAATTTCATCCCGTTTGAACCAACGTTTGGCTCCGGCGCACAGGTAAACTACGGCTCTGATGAGCGAAACCTGTCGAGCCAGCGTCAGCTTTTGCAGGGGATGATGAGCGTACAGATTATAGAAGTTACCCCACTCGGCGATCTGCTTGTGGAGGGAACCCGGATGACAAAAATTAACGGAGAAACGCACCGCATGGAGCTCACCGGCACCGTGCGATCTAAAGATGTGGACAGCCAGAACCGGGTTCTTTCTTACAGAGTAGCAAATGCCAATATCAGCTACCAGCAGGAAGGCGGCATTAAGGAGTTTACAAAACGCCGGGGGCTGGTACGACGCGTTGTTTTGGGCGGAGTAGCAGTTGCCCTGGGTACAGCAATTTTCTTGAACTAACGACCTACAGAGACACCAGATGAATAAGAACGTTTACAAATCAACATCACGATTTGGCCGGCTATCCACACTGCTGCTGACCATGTTTGCTTTCCTTTTTATCGCTGAAGATCTTCGCGGCCAAACAACCCCACTGGGTGATTTGGTTGAGATTCAGCACGCCCAGAGAAAAGAGCTGATCGGCTACGGGCTGGTTACCGGCCTCGACCGTACCGGCGACCGGACCATAAGCAGCCGGGGGGCTGTTTTTACGGTGCAATCGATCGCGAATATGCTTGAGAACTTTGGTATTAACGTAGATTCTGACCGCCTGCGAACCCGTAACGTTGCGGCTGTAATGGTGACGGCGACAGTTGGTCCGTACCACGCACCCGGCAGCGAAATCAATGTAACGGTATCGTCGCTGGGCGATGCCAGCAGCCTGCAGGGTGGTGTGCTGCTGCAGACACCGCTGTTCGATCCCGACAATGAAGAGGTATTCGCCAAAGCGCAGGGAGCGCTTATTGTAGGAGGAATTACCGCAGAGATCCCCGGAGCCAGGGTATCGCGCAATCAAACGCTGACGGCCACCATTCCGGGCGGGGGGATTGTGGAGGGGAATAACGAATACCTGCACGATACCAATCAGCCTCTCGGTCTCGTGCTCAGAGAGCCGAACTACACCAATGCCCGGCGAATTACGGAAGTGATTAACGAAACATTTGATGAAGATCTGGCCATTGTCTACCACCCGGGCGTGGTGCAGGTAGAGTGGCCACAGGCTTTTCGCGAACGGGGATCGATGAACATCTTTACCAGCATTATTCTGGAGCAGGAAATTGAAGTGGATACTCCGGCGCGTGTGGTGATAAACGAACGAACCGGCACCATTGTGGCCGGCGGTAAAATTGTGATTGATGATGTGATGATCTCTCACGGCAACATCCAGGTGCGGACGCAGGTCACACCGTTTGTGAGTCAGCCACAGCCGTTTGCCGGTGGTGAAACGATCGCTGTTCCTGTGCCTGAAGTGGGCATCAGTGAAGAGTCAGCCCAGACCTTGCTGCTGGAACCGAATACAACGGTTCAGGAGCTCTCCGGCGCACTCAACTCATTGGGGCTGAGCCCGCGGGATATCATCTCCATTTTCCAGGCGCTTGAACAGGCCGGTGCCATGCGCGGAAGACTGATTGTGATGTAATGAAAAAATGATCGCAAAGCTAAAAAGTATTCAAACGATAAACAGAGCAGCTGCTAATTCTGCCATCAAAAAAACGGAAGCATGAAAGTAGATAACTTTTTAAATATTGCGCAAAATCAACTGGGGCAAAACCGCTCAGATGAAATTAAACGGGAGAAGGCAGCCAATGATTTTGAGGAGATATTTGCACGGCATTTAGTGAATGAACTCACTAAAGATTCATTTAAGATGTCCGATAATAGCAGTGGAATGGGCCAATCGAATAGTCTTTATCGTGAGTTTATTACGGATGCTCTGGCCGGTGAACTTGCGGCACAACGAAAATTGGGAATGGCGGACCTGATATCAACCTACTGGGATCAGTCATCATCATCAGAAACTAAAAAGAGCAACATCTAACGTATCCTAACTATGCAAACTCAAACTAACTATTCGGGACCCATTCAACAGCTGGAAAGCATCGTTCACGATCTGCATCAAACCTCACAGCAGCTCATCTATGTGATGGAAGAACAGATTCAGGCTATTATATCGTCGTCTCCGGATAAAATTGAAGAGCTGACCGAAAAGCATTCTGAAATTCAGGGTGAATACAAAAAACATGAACGGGCATTTTTGCTCGAGCTTGAGAATAATATGGCGGACCGGGCTGAGACAAATACCAGCATGACGCTGACCGAGCTGAAGAAACTGTTTCCCAATTATGAAGATCAGATTGAAACATGGAAAGTGAAGCTGTCGCAGAACACAATACGCATGCAGAAAAAGAACGAGCAGCTTGTGGATCTTCTTGAGTTTGCCCTCACAAGAAATGCCAAACTGATGCACTCTTTTTACAGTCTATTCAATAATAAGAACAGCCACTACAGTCCGAACGGTGAAAAATCAAACGTTCGTTCAGGCGTGGCTATAAACCAGGAAGCGTAGTAATGAGAACACTCATTGAGATTTCCAAGAGCGGACTGCGCAGCGCTGAACGTTCGCTGGCGGTTACATCAAATAACGTGATAAATGCAGACACGCCGGGGTACACCCGCCAGAGGGTGGATAAATCACCCATAGGCATGCAAAAGACCGGTTTTCATGCGGGACTCGGCGTCAATATCACCAGTATTACGCGTATGCGCAATCAAATGAATGATGTGGTGATAAACGAGAAGCGCCAGGATATGGGCTTCTTAAAAGAGAAAGCTAAAATATTTGATCAGCTCGAAGCGTCCATGGCTTCTGATTCGGGCGGTGATCTCGATATGAGAATCGGCCGGCTGTTCGATTCATTTTCTGAGCTTTCGTCCGATCCGCAGGACAAAACGGTTCGAAATACGCTGATGACCGAAGCGGAACAGCTGACCAGCAAACTGGCAGATATCAGCCGGAATATCGATCGAACCAGCGACCTTGTTAAAGATTCTGCCGGAAGCACCATCGGCAACATAAACCAGATTTTGAACGACCTGAACTCGCTGAATAAGGCAATTACCCAGGCGCAATCGGCCGGTAAGCCCGATCACGCCAGCATGGACATTCAGGTGAAGAAGCTTGAAGAACTTTCGGGACTGGTAGACTTTGAGAGCCAGGTGACCGATAAAGGTGCGCTGCAGCTCAGGGTTGGTGGCGTGCTGGTGCTGGACGAGAATAAAGCCTCAACGATAAAAGGCGAGATTGACGATGTAAACAAACAGTTTGGGCTGAGGCTGGACAGCGGCAAAATGATAAACTCTGCCGGAGGAAAACTGGGCGCGGAAATTGAGATGTATGAAAATGAAATTCCGAAAATGAAAGATCGCCTGAACAGCATCGCCTCCACCCTGGTGAACGAATTTAACGCGATCCACAGCCAGGGATTTGGCCTGGAAGACGATACATCAAGGAATTTTTTCAACCCCGAATTTACGGATGCTTCAAACATACGGGTAGATGAGACGGTCAGGACCAATGTTGATCATATTGCCACATCAGACGTTGCCGGTGAAGCGGGCAACGGTGAGATCGCCTCGCGAATTGCAGATATGAGGAACGAGCAGGTGATTGGCGGACGTAAACTTGTGGACTTTTCTGTAGATCTGATCAGCACACCGGGACGAAACCTGAGTGAGATACGCTCAAATATTGAAGTGCGAGATTCCGAAATCGCCATGCTCGAGGCACAGCAGGAGCAGGAAGCCGGCGTGAACGTGGACGAAGAGCTGAGCCTGATGATTCAGTATCAAAATGCCTACCAGGGAGCTGCCCGGGTTATGTCTGCTGCACAACAAATGTATGATACACTCTTAAGCATTGCGAGGTAACAAACTATGCGGATAACACAGAAAGTACTGTTCGGTAATTTTATGCGGGATATCAACAAAAACCGCAGTGAACTTGCCAGAACTCAGTCGGACCTTTCGAGCGGTAAATCGGTACGTGTTCCCTCACAGGATCCAACCTCGTTTCAGCGGAGCCGAATTATTGAGGAAAATATCCGTAAAGAGGAGCAGTATCAAAGCAATATCAGCGGCGGGCTTCGGCAGAGCAGGCTGGCGCAGGAAGCTCTGGATGAAACCATCGATCGTCTGATTGATGTAAAACGAATTCTTACTCAGGGAGCAAACGGCTCTTCAGGCGAATCAGTCCGCACCAATATGGCGGAAGAAATTTCGGGTATTCGCGATAGCATGGTCTACACTCTGAACCAAAGCTATGGAGACCGCTTTCTTTTTTCGGGAACCAACAGCTCGGTAAAACCTCTTGATCCCGATACACCGGGAGCGGGTGGTGTAGCTGACAACAGCAACACTACAGCTCCAACGGTATCAGTGGCCGACGGAGTGAAGCTCGAAATGAGTGTAACAGCCAGTGAACTGAGGGATACGGAGGCAGGTGATCTGTTTGAAGTGCTATCCTCGATTGAGCAGGCTCTGAGAGATGATGACGGTGAGGCCCTGAACGGCCTGCTGGACGGCATAGACAGCACTATAAATCACGTGACCACGGTAGCATCGCGGCTCGGGAATAACATCAACCGGATGGAGTTTATTTTTGAACAGTACGAAACTACAAAAATTGCCCAGCGTTCTGATGTTAGCGGTCTTGTGGATACCGACTATGCACAGTCGTTTTCGGAGCTGCAGAGAATTCAGGTTGCGTTTGAATCGGCCATGGCCGTTCACAGTACGATGTTTAAAAATTCACTGCTCGACTATCTTTAAGAGTTAAGATTAACTACACGGCTTAGCCTGCATTATTCACAAAAAATTGCAGGTTTGTTTTATCACTATGTTTATC
>CAZKIZ010000146.1:0-6426 GCA_964552935.1 uncultured Rhodohalobacter sp.
ATCGGATGAAGAATTTGAAACGGAGGATGTTGCATTTGAATGGATTGAGAATCTGTCTGAAAAGATGGAGCAGAAGCAGTTTGATGAAGGGATGTTTCTGTTTGAACATATCCTGCTGCGGCCCGACCGCGATAGCGAAGAGCAGTTTATGGAGATCTGTATGGACCCGGAATGCACGCAATGCCCGTCTCAGGATCCCTACTCGCTGCGGCTGACAATTGTGCTGCCGGGATGGTCAGGCCGGTTCGCAAATATGTACTACCGCACCTTTGCCGAAAACCTGATCCGGTCCGAGATACCGGCCCACATCCTAGCGCGAATTTGCTGGATTGGCCATGACAAACGGCTCAGCAGTTCCGAGCGTGAGCCGAAAAAACTGCAGATGGTTCAGCTTCAGGAGGTCTACAAACAATGGCTGACCCATAAAATGGAACATCCGGATCAACAGAAAGAGAACGAATATCTGAAGCCACTGGCCGATACACTGCACAACCTGGAGACGATCTATCCGGGTGGAAGACTCCACGATTGCGACGATTCTGATAAGCAGTCTGCATTGATCGTACTGGGCAGATCAACTATTGGTGAAATTAATGAGGAGAAAAAGAACAATGAATAACTATCTGAAAAATCAGCCACCCGAATACAGTCGTTTTATCAATAACCAGGTGCTCACGGAATCGCAGCTCAATGCGGTGCTCAATCACCTCAACTACCAGGATAAACGCACCCGCACTAGCCTGATTGGGGTTGGTATTGTGTGTGGTCTGAAGGTGGAGTGGAGTAAAGGGGCGGATATTGTGAAGCTGACAAAAGGTGTTGCCGTAACCACTGATGGCGATCTTTTGCACCTGGATGGCACTGAATTTAAGGGCGTCCGTCCGTTTGAAGATGCGAATGCCCGTTACCCGTTTTTCAGAAATGAGAAGAAAGAGCGCATCAAAATGTGGGAGCTCACAGAGGCTGATGAGGGCGCCGACATTCAACCGGTAAAAAAATTCTCGGATAGCAGTGAAATTGACATGGAACAGGCCGTGACGCTGCTTTACCTGGAGTATTACTACCGGGAGCCGGAGGATTGTTCTCCGGTTGACTGCAACACGGGCGGTGAGGAGGTGATAGCCCGGCCCCGCGTACTGATTGTATCGGATGAAGATGCGAAAGTGATTCGGGATAAAGATTCAATCCTGTCCGAAACTACAGGAAGCGGATCGGTCTCTTTAGCTTCAAAATTCCCGCCGATCTTTCCCGATAAAGCGATTCACAACCACGCAAATTCCCTCGACCGGTTTTACGAACAGTACAATGTTTATTTTGATGAAATCATCGATCAGATTGACCAGATGAATATCATTCCGGTATTGAAAGAGGTCATCAGCGATCATAAAATCAATTATCGTGACCGGCTGAAAAAGATTGGAGGAGAGGATTATCATCCACAATATATCTACGATTTTTATCGGGATCTTGCTGAAATTCACAACCGGATCAGCCGTTCGCTGCAAAAACGGTTATCGATCTGCGCACCCGATCCGGATGCATTTCCTAAACATCTGATGCTGGGCAGATTGAGGGATGGCGGTACGATGCGTCACTCTTTTTACCCGTCTCCGGCGCTGAACCATCCCACGGATTTTGAACGCATCAAACAGGAACTCTCCCGCATGCTGCTGATGATTCGTGAATTTGATAAAACTGAAAACAGAGAGGTTCGGATTACACCTTCAGCTTCTCATGAAAAGAGGCTGACAGAACGCGCGGTTCCGTTTTATTACAACCTGGAACGGTCAGCCGAGTCGGAAGAGCTTCTTCAAAACTGGGGGCGTACGGTTGACGGTCCGATACCAAATTACTACGGAGCGAACTATCCGGAAGGATTTAATCCGCTTCGTGTATCGCTGGTGGAGGATAGCTTTTACAGGGTGGAGGGTGTGCACGGCCGTCAGGTCACAGATGCCCAGGAGATTCTTCAGGATTTAAAACGCGAACACGGACTTGCGTTTAAAGTAGTTCCGATTGCGATTGGCGGCGAAGCAGATGAGGATACGATAGACTATGACGCCTATCGGTTCTATTTCGAAGATTTACAGGCGGTGCTCCAGGCGTGGAACGAAGAGAATGAGTGCATGCTGGAGGGGGCAAGTGAGTTTCTATCTGAATTTAGTTTTAATGAGCCGGGTCGTCACAAATCGGAAGAAAAAGAGATAAAAAAAGAACGGGATCACTTTCGCTCTGAGTATTCTATGGAAATTCCGGCATCCTACATCGGCCGTGTGCAGAAGATACAGTCGGGAGTGCAAATGAAAAGAAATGCGGCGCTGAACGGGCTCAGTTCGATTGAAGGGGGCATCGGGAAAGTGCTTGTGGAAAAAATTGATCGATCTGATTCGGCAAATGACATCCGTGCGCAGGCCCGGGACTGGTTGGATTTCTCAGGGGCGGAGGTGGATCAGCAGATGGTCGACCGGTTTGTATACGAACCGGTGGAGTTGATCGCCGTGATGAAAGAGACGGAAGATTTCAAAATCACCGATATCGCTGACTTCACGGAGGAGAATCTGGAGAGATATGTTGAAGCTCTGCAAAAACAGTGTGAGAGGTTCAAGAATGCCCGAATTCAGCTGCTTCGCTATCTTTCAGGCGGAGGCAGGGAGGTGTCCGGCGCAGTTTGGATCGACAGGTATGTGCAGGTGCTGAACAGCGTGAGCGAATCGTGCTGCCTGGCCCGGAAAGTGCGGGTACTTTATGAACAGGTACTGGAGCGGAAAAAAGAGCTGCTGGTTAAATTTTCGTTTGAGACGTATTTCCGAAAACATCCCGGTGCGGAACACCTGGCGGGCGTGCCGAAAGGAGGGACGCTGATCCTGGTTTATAACTCGGCCGACGGCAACACAAAACTGAATCACGGTCGTGTGGTTGGGGATCTGTGTTTGCCATACATCTGCTGTTCCGACACGCCTTCAACAACGTTTGTTTTTCCCGAACAGCCGGCAACCCTTTTGCTGCCGACGGATCATATCTGTATGGGAGATAGTGATGAAGATCCGGTGAGGCTGGAAGTATCGCCCGCCGATGCGGAAGTGAAAGCGTTTATCGGCGACGAGGAGCTTGAAGATGTGATCCGGAATAAAGAGAACGGAATTTATTTTGATCCGAATGGAATCTCAAAAGATAATTATGAGGGGCCGATCCGGTTTACCGTAAACGATCAGGTGATGGAACCGACGATTACACTTTTCGAAAAACCGGCTCCGGAATTCAGTATGGATGAAGAGATACGGTTTGAAAAAGAGAATAGAACGGCATTAGTAACCTTTCTGAATCAGACAGCCGGCCGGTCATCGCTCGATTTTATCTGGCAATTTGGAAACGGGGAGACGTCAGATAGCGGTGAACGGCAGGTAACGGCGCTTTATTTTGTAAAACCGGGCGAAGATTTTAAAGCCGAAGTTACCCTGACTGCCAAAGGGGAATATTGCCGGGGTGAAACCACCGAGGCCGTGACGTTTCATGTGCCGGAAATTGAAAAAGAGGAGGTGAGCCTTGAGCTGCCAACCGACGAAGTTTGCCTGAACCTGGGGCAAAAAACAGATCCAATACAAATAAAAGTGTCGCCGGAAGGTGGTGCTGTCCAGGTTTACATGGATGATAAAGAAGTCGAAAATGTGGTAGAACAATCTGAAAATGGTCAATTTCTATTTTTAGATCGGGTACCGGAAGCAGCATACGGGCGGAAGCTGACATTCACGGTTAACGGGGAAGATGTGGAGCCCGCTCTAACTCTCTTTGAAAAACCGATGCCGCAATTTTCTGCAAATGAAAACATCCGGTTTGAGGAAGAAAACTCGCTGGCGATCATCACCATCATCAACCAGACAGATAACCGTGAGAACTTCGATTTTGAGTGGAGGTTTGATGATGGATCGAATATTCAATCGAATGACCGGGAGATTACGCATTCATTTCAGGTAAAACCGGGTGCTTTGATTGAGATGGGAGTGACGCTCCGGGCGGCGAACGGCCCCTGCACAGGTGAAAGATCCGATACAATTACAATAGAAGTTCCCGATTCGGGGAATGATGAAGAAGAGAAAGAGTGCCGGAAGTACGCTACGGAACAGATCACCCGTTCGCGAGATGTTGTGAAAAGCATGAATTTCAGCGTTAGAGGAAGAGCGGGCAGATTTCGTGAAGCGGCTCAGGCGTTAACTCAGGTTTACGACAGAGTTCTGGATGAACTCGATTCTGTTCTGGAAGGTGGAATGGATCGGGAGCTATTCAACGCAATTGGAGTGTATCAAAACCAGATACAGCTGCAGATTTTTGGTGAAGAAAACATCACACCACAGGATAAACAGGTGGGGTTGAGTCTCTATTATGAACTGGCGCTGCTCTATTTCTACGTTCACTCCTGCAGGGAGTCATCCATCGGAAAGCTGCCGCAGAATGCGAGGATTCCGGATTGGGGTGCCACAACGAATGAACTCCTGAGGGATAACAGTGAAATACTTACCAATTTCCTGGAAGCAACAGATACGGTAAATAATTTTGAAGAAGTAAATAAGCGATTCAGAGAAAGGTATGGTGAGGATCTCCAGCCGATCATGCGGGCAGTGCTTTCCACTTTCCATAAATATGGACCCCGATCCTGATGAAGTCAAATGGCACACATATCATCGACAAACTGACCGTGGAGGTGACCATCCGGGATGAGAAGAAGGAGAACCGGGAGGAGATCTCTGAGAAGGTAAAACAGCAGATTTTGCAGGCAATTGATGCATCCGGAAAAACTCTCGAAAGCATGTACGCCGACGGGCACTATCTGTTTGATTCGCTGACGGTTGATTTGCAGGTTGATTCAGGCTCAATCGGACAGCTGGATCAGATTGCGGAGGCCGGGATTCTCAAGCTTTTTGAGCGATCAAAAGAATCACGAAAAACATCAACCCAAAAAGAAAAAGAGGATCAGCTTTCGAACCGGATTAATCGTGAGGATTATGAAAAAGAGCGGTTTCTCTATTTTCTGCGAAACGGATATCTGCCGTGGTGGTCCGCCGGAAGCCGTTCGCTGAAGGAGATGGAAGAGTGGCTGTTAGCTTTATCGGCAGTTAAATTGCGAACGATATTTATATCCGGAATGAAAGCTAAACCGGAGACGATGATTGCACGTTTTTGCCGACAGATGTCAGGTGAAACCGGGAGAGAGGTTGAGGAAAAACTGTATTCCCGATCCCGGAATATTCTTCAGCTATTTAATGTGAATCGTGAGCTGGTAAGAGCTTATAAAAGGAACGCTTCAAAATCTGAATTGAAATCGGTAAGAAAACTGGAGACCGGCTTGCGGGAGATCTGCTGGCTGGCATGGCTTAAGGAGGTGTCCGGAGAGAAATCATTTGAGAGCAAGTCATTGGGCAGAAGACTATTGAGCGTTGTAAATACCCACATCAAACCGAAAGAAAATCTGAGAAGCGAATATCTGAATCGCTGGAAAAAAGAGATTGAATCGATAACCGGTTCAAAATTGAAAGAAATGGATCGTGATATCGATCTGATCAAAACGAATTTGGCAGCCGAAAATGGTGAAGAAACGGGGAAGCCTGAAAAGGACCGTGAGGAAGCGGAGAAGGATTTCAGTACGGGTCAGGCCGGACTTGTGATTCTGAACCCGTTCATCCCAACGCTTTTTGAACGGACGGAGTGCACGAAGGCGGGCGTTTTTCAAAATGAGGAATCGCAGGAACGGGCCGTCGGTTTGCTGCACTTCCTTGCAACCGGGCGGGAAGAGTTTGAGGAGCCGGAATTGCTGTTTGAAAAAATTCTATGCGGCTGGCCGGTGGAAAGTCCGCTTCACAGAGATTTTCCAATCAGCCGTCAGGATAAGCAAGAGTGCGATGAGCTTTTGGGAAGTGTAATCAGCCGTTGGGAAGCGCTGAAAAGCACGTCGCCGGACGGTCTCCGGGAAAATTTTTTGAAACGGGAAGGACGATTGAAAAATGAAGCGTTTGGCTGGACACTCCACGTGGAGAATGAAACGCACGACCTGCTTCTCGACCGGCTGCCGTGGCAGATCGGGGTGCTGAAATTACGCTGGATGGACAGCGCAATCACCGTAAACTGGAGATAGGATGGGATGAAGTACGAAACGTTGTTAACCAATTTAAGGGAGCTGGTAACCGCGCGAATGGAGCACTATCTGAAGAAACGCAAAAGCGGGCCGAAGGTGAAATCATTCAGCCTTGGCGGAAAGGAGGATACGCCCCTGGCAGAGCTCTCCAAAAAGTACTCGCTGTCATCTGATGAGCAGCTTCTGCTTACGCTGACATTCGTGCCACATCTTGATCCCGATTTCTACGCTTCGGTCATCCGAAACGTATTGCCGGCAGGCGGGGATCTGCCGATTTTTGGCGCAGTGAAGGGGAAAAATCA
>CAZKIZ010000146.1:6526-7885 GCA_964552935.1 uncultured Rhodohalobacter sp.
CAGATTGATGAACTGAAGATCTGGATTGAACATAACGATCAGCTTTTCGATAAGTGGGGGATGCGGGGTAAAATCAAACCGGGTTACAGGGTGCTGTTTCACGGGCCGCCGGGAACGGGAAAAACGATGACCGCCACGCTGCTTGGGAAATATACCGGGCGCGACGTTTTTCGGGTAGATCTGTCGACAGTGGTGTCGAAATATATCGGGGAGACGGAGAAAAATCTCTCCTCGCTGTTTTCGAAAGCGGAGAGCCGGGATTGGATTCTCTTTTTTGATGAAGCGGATGCGCTGTTTGGAAAACGAACCCAGGTGAGCGACTCGCATGATCGATACGCCAACCAGGAAGTGAGCTATCTGCTGCAGCGTGTGGAATCGTTTTCGGGCCTGGTGATACTTTCATCCAACTATAAATCGAATCTTGATGAAGCATTTATGCGACGGTTCAACAGCGTGATCAAATTCCCGTTTCCTGATGCGCCTATGCGGGAAAAGCTGTGGAAAAAGTCCTTTCCAAAAAAGATGAACCTGGGGAAAAGTGTGGATCTCAGCCGGATTGCATCATCATACAAACTGTCAGGTGGTGAAATTATGAACGCTGCACATCTTGCCAGTCTCAAAATCATAGCAGAAAATAAGCGCACGGTAATTCCGGAAAAGGTTCTGCACGGCATCCGGCGCGAGGTGGAAAAAGAGGGAAAAGTGTTTAACGAGTTGGTTTCGCCAACCCAAAAAGAATAAAAAGGGTAAAATGAATATGACGAGAAAGCAGATTAGAACGGTACAAAGGCTCTTAAAAATCGGAATCAATTTCAATTAAATACACGATGTTATGAAAACGACTGCAGAATCATCAAAAGCGGAAAAAGAATCGTCAAAGACTGTAAGCCGGTCGTATGACCATGAAGTATTTTTCGCGGGACGAGACCGGGTCAGCGAACCGTTTTTCAAGCCAGTTGTTATTCAGACAAGCTTGAAAATGGGTGAAAAAGAGGATCCATTCGAACGGGAGGCAGACCAGATTGCCGGGAAGGTGGTATCCATGCCTGATACAGAAGTTCAGATGAAGAGCGGTGATCAACCCGTTGTAAAAAATCGAACTGATTCAGCAAAAAACGGAGATCAAGTTCCGTATGATATCTCAAGGGAAATCACGTCCAGTTCGGGTAAAGGACATTCATTGCCCGGTGATACGCAAAAAGAGATGGAGACTAAAATCGGTGCTGATTTCAGTAATGTATCGATTCATACCGGACCCGATGCGGCCCGATTAAGTGATAATCTCGGTGCCCGTGCATTTACAGCAGGAAATGATATCTATTTCAATCGCGGAGAATATCAGCCCGGCACCACCGAAGG
>CAZKIZ010000147.1:0-7880 GCA_964552935.1 uncultured Rhodohalobacter sp.
TTAGAAACCACAACTTTTAGTCCAATATTGAGTTTATTCAGGAGTGTCCCCCTTCTCCCAAAGGGATCCCTGCGGGGGAAGGGGGCAATGGGGGATGACTCCCTTTTTGGACAGCTTCGGAATTAAACCACTCATGATAAATCTAAGACGAGATTTATTTCAACTCCACAAGCGTACATCCCGGTCCGCCGTGCTCCCACGGTGCAAGGTTAAAGCTCTTAATCTCTTTTCGTTTTTCAAGGTGCTCGTGCACGAGCTTTTTCAATATCCCTTCGCCTTTTCCGTGCACGATCTCCACCTGGCGCATACCACGGGCTACGGCGTTATCGAGATAGTGCATAAGTTCCTGAACGGCAGCGTCGCCCCGGTAGCCCCTGATGTCCAGTTTCGGCTTCACGCTCAGATCCAGGTTTTCAGACCCACCATAGCTTCGGGTACTCTGCTTTTTCTTCTTTTTTGGAGGCGATGATACGTTAATCTTCCCGAGCTTTGACTTAATTTTCATCCCGTTTACAAGTATGGTCGCCTGCTTACCCGAAATGTCGACCACTTCACCCGAAGTACCGCTGTCACCGATTGTTACAAAATCTCCCACCTCCGGCTCTTTCGATTCATCACGGGATTCCATATTAATATCCAGATCGGCTTTCCCTCTGTGGATCGCTTTTTTCGTATCCAGGATATCGCGCCTGGCCTCCCTGATCGTATCACGATCTTCTTTTCCGGCCGCTATGATTTTCTCAACCGCCGCCTCTATCCGCTGGTTCGCGGTCTGCATGATGCGCTCAGCCTCCTTGTAGGCGTCATCCAGCATCTTTTTCTTTTCACGTTCAAACTCTTTCTGTTTTTTACTGAGTACGTTGTCCTGCTCCTCCGCTTTTTCTTTCAGCCGCTGAAGTTCCTGATGTTCCGCTTTAGTCTCCTGAAGCTGTTTCTCAAGGGAGAGCAGCATTTCACCCATTTTGCTTCTTTGGTCGCCCAGAAGGTCCCGGGCCCTAACCATCACGTCGGAATGCAGATTCATACGATCGGCTATTTCAAAAGCATAACTGCTGCCCGGCACGCCTTTTCTGAATCGGTACGTGGGCGAAAGAGTCTCCTGGTCAAACTCCATTGCGCCGTTGATCAGTTTAGGATGCTCATGCGCAAATACTTTCAATGAACCGTGATGAGTTGTTCCGATCACCCGCGCTTTGATTTCTATCAGATGCTCAATAAATGCCTGGAAAAGCGCTCCGCCCTCATCCGGATCGGTTCCGGTGCCCGCTTCGTCAATAAGCACAAGTGCTCCCGTTTCAGCTTTTTCAAGCGTATGGCGCATCCATTGTAGTCTTGAAGAAAATGTACTGAGGTCGTTCTCTATCGATTGATCATCGCCCACATCCACAAAAAGTCCGCTGCAGACCGGCAGGGTAGAGTCGGGCTGAACAGGTATGGGGTATCCCATCTGGTTCATAAAGGTTAAGAGCCCCACGGTTTTCATCGCAACTGACTTCCCCCCGGCATTTGGACCGGTAATGATCAATCCCATCTCATCCGGTGTCAGGTTCATATTGAGAGGAACCACGGGTTCTTTCTCTTTTGTGAGTCTGTTCTTTAACACCAGGTTGGGATTCCGTGCGCTAATCAGGTTGAGTTCACCCTCCGTAGTAAGCTGCGGTATAGCACCGTCCATATGGAGTCCAAGCTGAACCCTGCTGTGGAGTGCATCCAGATGGCCAATAATTCTGATATTAGCCCGCAACGCATCAGCATTTTGGCGAACAGTTGTGGTTAGCTCTCTGATGATCCGTTCAATTTCACGCTTCTCTTCAGCTTCGAACTCCCGAATGTCGTTGTTGATCTGCAGAGCCTCAACGGGTTCCACATATACAGTCTGCCCCGAGGATGAAACATCGTGGACAAATCCATCTACCTTTCGTTTAAATTCCGCCTGAATAGGAATCACCATGCGTCCGTTACGTATGGTGGGGCCTTCATCAGAGCTCATCCCTTTTTCGCGCGCCTTTTTCATCAGGCGGTTGATCGTTTTTCGTAGCTGCCCTTTTCTTCGATTTATTTTAGTGCGGATTGAGCGCAATTTTGGGCTGGCGTCGTCTTTCATAACACCGTTATCGCTTACAACACGCTGAATTTCATCTTCAAGCGGCTTCAGCACAAGAAGCTGATTGACGTATTTTAAAACCGCAGGTGCGTTGATTTCATCATTTTTAAAGAACTGCTTCACTACACGAGCAACGCGCGCATTATCGAGTATAATGGGAAAAGCCTCGAGCGGAAGCATGGATCCTTCAGCATGGCTGTCATCCAGAACAGGCCTGATATCTTTGAGCTGACTCAGCGGATGATTCCCGTGGCGCTGCAGAATTTCCATCCAGTTTTTCGAAAGTTCACTTAGGTGAACGACATCAGAAAGTTCTCTTGATGGTTTCTGGGCATTCAGCCTCTCTTTTCCATACGGAGTGAACGACTGTGATCTGGCCTGATCTAAAATCAGGTCAAAACCAATCTTTTTGGGAAGCGAAGCGGGGTATGTCTGCATGTTTATACTCATTCAGGAAAGGTCGTGATCTTTTGATATAATGTGAAGTCGATTATCCTGCATTATTACCAATGAATTTTTAATACCTGCGCAAGGTGAAGTCAGTTTTGTATATTAAGTGTGATAACTTAATGTGCACCGGCTGCACCAAGAATCACCTATTGACTTAAAACGTTCAAGCCGATAGTGATACCTCAATGAAAAAATCAAACAGACACAATGGACATTTACCAGGTTGACGCATTTTCAGAGCAGCTTTTTTCCGGAAACCCGGCAGCAGTGATTCCTCTTAAAGATTGGATCAGTACAGATCAGATGCAACATATTGCGGCTGAAAACAATCTCTCAGAAACGGCATACCTGGTAAAAAAAGAGGAGGGTGTGTACGGCATTCGATGGTTCACGCCAAAAACGGAAGTGGACCTTTGCGGACATGCCACTCTTGCGGCCGCGCATGTGCTATACAATCACCTGAAATTCAGCGGAAAGGCCATCTCGTTTGATTCGCACAGCGGACGACTCCGGGTGGAAAAGGAATCAGACATGTACTGGCTCGATTTCCCGTCGCAGCCGCCAAAGCCTGTCAAATCGCCCAAGCTGCTTCCGGAGGCTATTGGAACAATTCCAATCTATACGGGAGTGAATGTAGATTTGCTGGTTTTAATTGATGGTGAACAGATCGTAAGAAAGATGAGGCCGGATTTAGAAATCCTGAAGCGGCTTGATGTTCGCGGTGTAATTGTTACCTCCGTAAGTGACGATAAGAGGTATGATTTTGTGTCGCGGTTCTTTGCTCCCGCCGTAGGTGTACCAGAAGACCCGGTTACCGGTTCGGCACATACGGTGCTCACTCCGTTCTGGAGCAAACGCCTGGATAAAAAAGATCTCACAGCCCGTCAGCTTTCCCAAAGAGGGGGGACACTTCGCTGCTCTATGAACGGTGACAGGGTGAAAATAGGCGGTTCAGCCGTTACTTTTATGACCGGTCAAATTTCAATTGAAGGATGATATTTCTTCTTCTGATTGTGGTTGGAGTGTTCACGGGGGTTCTGGCCGGAATATTTGGAATCGGTGGGGGTATTCTCTTCACACCGATACTCTTTTTTCTGTTTACTTCCATGGGGGTGGAGCAGGCTGTTGCATGGACCATCGGCACATCTCTTTTCTGTACATTTTCAGCAGCCGTCAGTAGTTCAATCCAGCAGATAGTCCAAAAAAACAGTTTTCTTTCAGAAGGAGTCCTGGTAGGATTGTTCGGTGCTGCAGGCGTATATGCTGGCAAACAGATCTCAACATCAACTTTCTATACCGAATCGGTGTTTGTTGCACTTTTTGCAGTGCTATTGCTAATCGTCTCCTGGATGTTTTACAGAAGAGGGAAACCGGGAGTAAGTGAACCCGGAAGTGAAGACCCGGTACTGGTGAAAAAATCTCTCGTTACAGGATTCGGGGGCGGATTTGTTGCCGCACTGGCCGGAGTTGGCGGGGGAGTGGTAATGGTGCCGGTGCTAAACCTTTGGTATAAAATTAATATTGCAAAGGCCGTCAGTATCTCTTCACTGGCAATTCTGATTATTTCGCTATCGGGCTGGCTGCAGTTTGCGTTTTTGTCAGATCCGGTGGGTGGTGCAGCTTCATATTCGATTGGATTTGTAGATTTTGGAACCGGCCTTCCACTCATTGCAGGGGCATTTGCAGGCGGCTTTCTTGGGGTGAAAATCGGCCGCCACGTTTCGCAGGCTCATCGTCAGGTAGCATTCTCTCTACTTGCGGCTGTAGTGGCTATTTTGATGGTGTATAGCATCTTATAGCAGAATTCCATTTCAAAGATTGGTAACGGCAGTCGAAGCGATGTCTAATTCCGGATCGTCAGCCGATGAATCGACAGCGTTACATTCCCCTGTTTTGAAGCAGAATTACTGAGTGAGAACGTAGATTAACAGCACTTTGGAAAAGTTGTCAGAGAAATATCAGGGTGAAGAAAAAGTTGTGATAGTCTATACCCGGATTGAGAAGAGCAGAATTGGCGTTTGACAGATGTTGTAAATTATAGCCGATTTGCAGAACAGTGCGGCTGGTAGTTTGAAACTCAATTCCGGTTCCAAGGTTCAGCAGGTAATTCATGGAGGCTCCGTCACCTGCCGGAAGTTTATCATTTAAAAAAAGGAGACCTGCGGAGAAAAAAGTAAACGGTTTAACTTTTCCGCTGCCTATTGGTGTTAGCACGTTTAAAGGTATAATTCCAAATCCAAGCCGCTGATCTCTCGGACCGTCAATTCCATTCACGGGGTATTTCAGGTGCTGAGTAATAATGATTTCACTTCCCAATCGGGCAGAGAAATTTTCGAATTGGAATTCTGAGAACCAAAACTGTCCTTTAAGTGAAAATGATCTGCTGTTTTGAATTTTTCCCCAGGCTTCAAAGCTGTTGGGAGAATAGACAGCAGAAAGTCCGATTGTTGTGCCGGACTGATTTACTGAATCAGAATCACTCTCTTGAGCAGCGATTGAGACAGGCACTAAAGCAACTAAGATCAGGATCAGAATTACGTTAGAAGCACTCCGCAGATATCTGTTTGATATAGAGCCCATTAAAACTTCCTTTTTTGAACGATTGCCGCAGCAATCCATATGAAAATCCACCCCGCAGCCGTAACGTACCACTGGCCGAGTAAAAGCATCAAAACATTGACAAGATAGATAAGGTGGTAGACAATCAGTGGTGCTTCAGATACTTTTTTCTTTGTAATTGCGCTGAAGTTTTCGCTAACAAGCGAAAAAAACCTGGCAATAACCAACAGCGCGGTATAGGTGTATACAACGTAGGTGAGAAAATTTGTTTCGTAAAACACTGCAAGTGCAATGACAATAATCGCAAACAGGTCTATGACAATTTGTTTAAGCCACTGCATAAAATAATTTGTAAGAAGGCACAATCAAGCGCCCTCTTTTTAAAAAGAATTACTGCAGCTCGATGACTTCCCTGGCCTGAAGGCCTTTATCACCATCTGCAATTGTAAATTCAACTTTTTGCCCCTCAGCTAATTTTCTGAAACCGTCTGACTGGATTTCTGAATAGTGTACAAATACGTCTTCGCCATCTTCCCGTGTGATGAAGCCGTACCCTTTTCCATTATGAAACCACTTAACTGTTCCTACTTCTCTAACTTCTTCCATTTTATTCCCATCTTAGTTCCCAGTGATAGTTTACAACAGCTTGATTTTTTGAATAAATCAAAACCATCGCGACTAAAATAGTTTCTAAAATTCTTTTTAGCAATAATCAATGTAAAAATAGATAGTTGAATTTAAGTAGGTATTAGGCGCAAGTTAAATCATAGTTTTTACTAGTTGATTGACGGATTAAGATCGCTATGCATAAATACATTTGTTACCAGGGATGTATAAGAATCTGCGATTCTAACAATAAATTTATAAAAGTCTGTGAATGATGGCGTATCTGCCTGATTACCCAGGTCTACTGTTCAGGATCGATCAGGTTTATATCTTCAATCCATACCCACTGAGAGGATCGCTGCATAGGCCAGTGATCACGCACAGGCGATATCCATTCGTTTCCAATTCTGTTTTCGATATCTACAATGTAACCTGAAAAAGAGATAAGCTGTCCGCGCCGAATTGATTTTAGCTTATCCTGTACGCGATCGGTAGCCGGAATTGCGTGCGCCATAATCAGGTTTTGATGAATATTTCCTCTTTGAAACGGAGGCTTTGTCATCTGAACATGGTAGGAGCGATCATCAATTTTTACAAGCATTCTCCGGAGCAGCTCTTCATCTGACATCCGGTCCCATGCTAAAAGAAGATCTATGGAAGAGATGTGCCTCATCCCATCAAACCAGTACCGTTTATTGGCAATTACACGCACCTCGCCATTTATCTGGTACCGGGGGGTAATAATGTAATTGTCGGTTTCAATGGCATTTGGAAAAGCGATGCGATCTACTGTTGGTTTGTTCTCAACCAACACTCCCGGTCCGTACCTCACCGGGCGCTGCTCCCACAGGAAGTAGCAGAAAATCAATACGATGATTAAGAAGATGTGCTTCAACATGTTCCTGAAATCTAAATCACAGTCCGTCTGTCAATAACAATCTGTTTTGAAGACTAAGAAAGCGTTGGATTAATATATTTATAACCCTGTTAACAAGAGTGTTTTGATGCCGGTTTGTTACAAATCTTTCACTATACACAATTCAAAATCATGATCACATGCGATCCGCCGGTTGCCAGCCGTAACACTGCTGCAACCGGATACTAACACGTATTTATCGGCATACAGATCTGTTTTGTTAAACAGACTCTCCCTAATTTACGGCGACTCTCATCTGTTCCTGTAGTTGAGAACAGATACGACAATTGAGAAATGGCTTACGATTATGTTTCGTTACAGGGTAAGTGCCTTGTAACCACTGCACCGTTAACAAATACCTCGGTTTAAGCTACATGAAGTTGATTTGAATACCCGCATTAAATGACCGGGCTGTTCCGGGCTCGTAAAAGAAACCACCAAATGCATTAATGTTTACAGAAGTAGCATAAGTTGTATCCGTCACGTTCATGATGTTGATGAATGGCCTGATGGAGGAATTATTTCCCAGCGAAATGGGGGAGGTTGTCCAACGTACATCAGTGACGAGGTAGCTGTCCGTTAGATTATTATTTGCGCTGTCAGCCGCGTATCGGTCGGTAAAACGGGTATCTATTGTGAAAATTTGTGAGCCCGGCCGAAGTGTGAAGATTGCGCCGCTGCGGAAAGTAGGAACACCGGGCAGGTCATTGCCGTCGAACTCACCGCCGTTAAAAGTAGCCCTGAGAACATTCGCCATCAGCTCAACAGAATAAAACGGGTTTGTGGAAAATCGTACGGATGTTTCTATTCCGTAATGGTCTGTCTGGCCCTCATTTCTGAAAAAGACCGGACCGTCCGTTTCGGTCTGGAAGCCAAGCAGCAGGTCCTGAACCTGCATTCTGTAGGCTGTAACGTCATACTCTGCGTTAAGCGACTGAACAGTACCTCGAAAACCGGTTTCGAAGCTGATTGCCCGTTCCGGATCTACGTTTTGGTTAAACCCGTTGCCGCCTTCCGGCCTGTTAACCAGTTCAGTCGTTGTAGGAGATTCAAACGAGGTGCTGAAATTTGCAAAAAACTGAGAATTGCTAAATCGATAGACCAGTCCCGCACTGGGATTGACCGCAAAAAACTCTCTCTCACCCTCTAAGTCTTCGCCAAGGCCGTCCTCGCCTTCAAAACGAATCCAGTCGGCCCTGACCCCGGTGCTGAGGCTCAGAGACTGTGTTAACGGAAACGTTGATC
>CAZKIZ010000148.1:0-7802 GCA_964552935.1 uncultured Rhodohalobacter sp.
GGTATCAACACGAGTGCTATGTCCGCCAGGTATGTTAAAAGCCGTTGCCACACCTGCTGTGGGCCTGAAGTTATGCGCGGGGTCCTCGGCGTTAATTCTGCACTCAATTGCGTGTCCCCGGATCTTCAGCGGAAGCCGGTCGATCTCTTCACCATAGGCAACCCTGATTTGCTCTTTCACAAGATCGATATAGGTTACTTCCTCCGTAACAGGGTGCTCTACCTGGATTCGGGTGTTCATCTCCATAAAGTAAAAGTTGTGGTCTTTATCCACCAGAAATTCGATCGTTCCTGCACCTTCATAATTGATCGCTTTTCCAGCTTTTACCGCAGCAGCACCCATCTTTTCTCTAAGCTCTGGTGTGGCTACAGGAGAAGGAGCTTCTTCAAGCATCTTCTGGTGGCGCCGTTGAAGCGAACATTCTCGTTCACCCAGATGAATCACGTTGCCGTGCTGATCACCAAGGATCTGAATCTCAATATGCCGCGGGTTCTGAACGAACTTTTCGATATACACATCGGGGTTGCTGAAAACGGTAGAGGCTTCATTTCTGCAGGTGTCATACGACTGCTTAAACTTTTCCTCACTCTCTACAACACGCATACCCCGTCCGCCGCCGCCGGCACTCGCTTTAATGATGAGCGGATACCCAATATCATCGGCTACTTTTTTTGCATCTTCGTACGTTTTCACAATACCGTCGGAGCCCGGCACAACCGGTACGCCGCTTTCTATCATGGTTGCTTTGGCGGTCGCTTTATCTCCCATCTTCGCAATCATATCGGGAGAGGGACCAATAAACTTGAGGTTGTGTTCCGAACAAATACGGCTGAATTCTGCGTTCTCGGATAAAAATCCATATCCGGGATGGATGGCTTCAGCATTTGTTATTTCAGCTGCGGCTAAAATCGACTGAACTTTCAGATAGCTCTCTTTGCTGGGCGGGGGGCCAATACATACAGCCTCATCCGCAAATTTAACGTGGAGGGAGTCTTGGTCAGCAGTAGAATAGACCGCCACCGTTTTAATTCCCATCTCTTTGCAGGTTCGTATGATTCGGAGTGCAATTTCGCCGCGATTAGCTACAAGAATTTTTTTAAACATAGAGTCTGTTTACGCTTTTTTGATAATGAAAAGCGGTTGATCAAACTCAACCGGCTGCCCGTCTTTGGCTATAATTTTCTGAATGGTGCCGGAATACTCAGCATCAATTTCATTCATGATTTTCATAGCCTCAATAATACAGAGAGTATCACCTTTA
This sequence comes from uncultured Rhodohalobacter sp., assembly GCA_964552935.1. Taxonomy (GTDB): domain Bacteria; phylum Bacteroidota; class Rhodothermia; order Balneolales; family Balneolaceae; genus SW132. The sequence goes on from CAZKIZ010000148.1 coordinate 1,262, forward strand.
TTCACTTTATCACCCTCTTTAACGAAGGCATCAGCGTCAGGTGACGGCGCTTCGTAAAATGTACCTACAATTGGCGATTTAACAACGTCACCATCAGGCTGTTTTTCTCCTTCAGGCTTACTCTCACTGCCGCCTGCAGGTGCAGGGGCCGCTGCAGGTTGCGGAGCCTGGGCCGGCTGCTGCTGAGGCACTTGATACTGAAGCTGAGCCGCAGGTGCATCAGATGTTTTTTTCACTTTAATTTTAAAGTCCCCTTCCTCAATCGATACTTCATTCACTTCGCTTTCTGAGATGAGGTCCAACAGATTTTTAACTAATTTTAAATCCATAATATTATTCAGTTTATGTTATTTAGCTCGTTCCAGGTATTCGCCCGTACGGGTATCAACTTTAATTTTTTCGCCCTGATCTATAAAGAGCGGTACTTGAATGACAGCTCCACCTGAGATGGTAGCCGGTTTACTGCCGCCCTGGGCTGTATCGCCTTTAAGGCCGGGATCCGTCTGAACAACTTCAGCTTCAATTTGATCAGGCGGCTCTGCATAAAGAATCTTGTCATTTTCAACATCCACGACAAGCGTGCACACGAGTCCGTCGTAGATAAATTCCGATTTTTCTACTCTTGCTGCTTCCAGTGGAATTTGTTCGTAGGTTTCCTGGTGCATAAAAAAGAACATATCACCGTCACGATAAAGAAACTGGTACTGATGAGTCTCTATTCGAACCGACTCAACATTTTCGCCGGATCGGTAGGTTTTATCGATGTTTTTATCGTTGACCACACCTTTCAGCTTTGTACGGACAAAAGCCGGACCTTTGCCCGGTTTCACGTGCTGAAATTCAGTGATGGTATAGATTTCACCATCTAAGAGAATACTTAAACCATTCCTGAAATCGGAAGTACTTATTTTAGCCATTCTATTATTTTAATCAATAAAAATTTTGTTCAAAAATACTGCGGGAGCGGTTCTATAACAAATCGAGGTAGAGATCTTTTTTCTGGTTTGAATTTCAGATCTTAAAACATCCCTCATCCGGATACTCGAATACACGCAGCTATGGAATCAAATTTTAAAAAATTCCGTAGATCGTAGTTCCCAGGATGAGCGCAATCAGTGCCGGGCATATGAATTTGATGAAAACTTTCCATACGGGCCAAAACCAATGATTATCTAAGTTTTTAAATCCCTGTTCAAGCTCCAGTTTTGCATTTTCTGTTTTCCAGATGTAGGCCAGGAAAATACAGATGATAAATCCGCCCAGTGGTAATCCGATCACACTAAATACAAAATCGATATCATCGATGAGGCTCGTATCAAACGCAATAAAAACGGAGATTAAGGAGATAAATCCGCCAACCATAAGAGCTGCTTTCTTTCTTGAAACGTTATGCTCGTCAATGATATAGGACGTTGGTACCTCAAGCAGTGAAATGGATGATGTAAGTGCAGCAATCGTTAAGAGAAGGAAGAAAGTGCCTCCAAAAATGAGTCCGATTATGCCCCCCATTTCATGGAAAAGTTCCGGAAGAACCTGGAAAATAAGGGCAGGTCCCGCAACCAGTGAACCGGCATCATCATAAATAACCAATCCCTCAGCTTGTGCCATATAGATGGTAGGCATGATAAGCATACCGGCAAGAAATGCTATTCCAACATCAAATCCTGTAACGTAAGCGGCTGCCTCGGGAATGTTCTCTTTCCTGTTCAGATATGATCCGTATGTGATGAGAGCTCCCATACCCAGTGAAAGTGAGAAAAATGCCTGACCCATTGCAGCAAGTATCAGGTCCATATTAATGGCGCTGAAATCAGGAACAAGATACTCCCGTAATCCTGCACCGGCACCCGGCTGAAACATCACGTAGACAATCAAAATTACAATAATGACTACGAGCATCGGCATCAGTGTACGAACTGCTTTTTCTATACCCTGGCTAATTCCGCCAAGAATGACAGAGATGGTGATTCCCATAAATAACAGGGCAACTCCAACGTTCAGCCACCCGTTGTCGATATTTGAGACCCATTCGGCAAGTGAGAACATGCCAAAATAGTAGAAGATTTGTTCGAAGAAGTAACTGATGGTCCAGCCGGCTATCACTACATAGAAGGAGAGGATTGCCACTCCGCATATCACACACCAAAAACCAGCAAGGGTAAATATTTTATTACTGCTCAGTGCTTTAAATGCACCAACAGGATTTTTCCTTGTTTTCCGGCCTATACTTAACTCAGCCACCATAACAGGGTAGCCAATAACAAAAACCAGAAGAGCGTAGATAAAGAGAAAAGCCGCTCCGCCGTTTTCGGCCATTACGGTGGGAAACCGCCAAATATTTCCCAATCCAACAGCCGAGCCCGCTGCGGCAAGTATAAATCCAAGTTTTGTGTTCCAGGTGCCCCGGTTTTCAGCTGGTGTTGTTGCCAAAGGATCTCCTATTATTTTAGATTCAGTTTACTGGTGACGCAATTTTCGCAGCAAAAGTCCGCTCTTAGCAGGTACTTTTACGTTTCCGCTTAATATATCAATTGCCTGCGATGATGCCATCTCTTTATTTACAAGAAGTTCCCATGAACCGGATGGCAGCCTGACAGTCGCCATATCGGCCCAGTTAGCGTTTAAGATGACATAATAATCGAACATATCGTCCGAAGATGAACCTCTAATGGCAAATGATATCAGCAGCGGATTGTCGAAATGGTCGAATGTGATACATTTGGAGTCTGCTTTACACAGTGCAGGTGACTGCTGCCTGATCTTAATCAGCCCGCGGTAATACTCATACAGCTCGCGGTTTTGCTCCAGGATATCAAAATTGAGCCAGTTGGTCTCGTTATCTTTTTGATAGCTGTTGTGATCAATCTTTCCTTCATCGGGATCAGCCGCATCGGTACGGGCAATTATTTTTGAGCGTCCATATTCCTGTCCGGCATGAATCATGGTGATTCCCTGGGCTGTAAAAAGGCTCAGTGCTGCAAACTTTGAGTGCAGCATCTGATTTTCGTCCAGTTTGTTAAATGCCGCAACATCCTCAATTTTTTGGTCATGCAGTTCCGGGTCTAATCCGATCCTGATAAAATCGGCAAGAGTATAACCGTCGTGACTTTCAAGATAGTTGACGCTATGAGCCGATGTTTCGTAGAGGCCGCCTTCACCATCTTTTAACATTCCGCGAAATACATTTTCCAATCTGCCTCTGCCGGTTTCGTGCTGCCAGTCGGAAAAAATAAATCCCCTGTCATGCAGCGGATCAGACCCTTTCAAAGAATTTCTTATCCGATCATTCCATGAAGCCCAGTCGTGCTCTGAAAATGCAGAGGGAGAGTAGTAGCCGCCCCAGGGTTCAGCAATGAGTACAATTCTGGGGTCTATATTGTGCAGCTCTTTACGTATTGCATCCCATGTATCTCTGTCGAGCAGAGCTGCAAGATCGAACCGAAAACCATCTATATGATACTCTTTTACCCAGTGTTTAAGGGACTTTAGAATCAGCTCTCTTGCATGTTCATTTTCTGAGCGGTACTCATTGCCTGTACCGCTGCGATTCATTAAATCGCCTTTTTCGTTATACCTGAGATAGGTGTGAGAGCAGAGGTGTGTACACGGATTAAGATCGAAGAGGGATGTGTGATTGTATACCACATCCATCAAAACGGTGATATCGTTCTTGTGAAGTTCTTTAACCAGGTTCTTGAACTCGGTAACTGTTGCTGTGGTATAGCCCGAAATTTTTTCAGAAGCGTCTGATGCAAATGAGGTCTCCGGAGAGAGAAAAAAGGAGGTCATATACCCCCAGTAGTTTTCGGAGTAGGGATTCCAGGAATTTAAAAACCCTTCTTTGGTCTCTTTACCATAGGGCGGTTCCTCCACAGCAAACTTTTGCAGGGGAAGAAACTCAACACAGTTTACGCCCAGTTTCTTCAGGTGGGCTATTCCCCCTTTCTGCTTAGGATCAATAAATTTCTGGTAAAACCCGTCACCGGTTGATTTGCTTGAAGGGTGTGCAACTAAATCTTTCAGATGCGTTTCGTAGATAACCAGGTCTCTCGGATCTTCCGGATAAACATGCCGGTCATTCTCCCAGTCGTATTCGTGATTGAAGATATATGACTTTGCCCGCTGATCGTACCGGTTCTGAACGGTTACATGGGTGCTGTAGGGGTCGGCAAAAAGCTGGCCTCTGTAAGGGTTGGTTTCTGCGAGCTTTTTTGGGTGCTCTACGTGATAGCCGTACCAGCTTCCCGTCAAATCTTCTTTGACGGTCAGGTGCCAATACCCGTCATCGTCTTGTTTTAAAGGAAATTTCTCTCCTTTTTTATTTTTGTAATCGTCAAACACTTCGCACGTAACGTCGCTGGCATCTTCACAATAAAAACAAAAATGCGTTTCACCGTCACGAACGGTTGCACCGGGCTCAAACTTTTTACTTTTTACTTCCATGACATTAAAGAATCAAGTGATCGGACTTCCGGGTTCTGCTTTAGTTGATACAAAATGCAGATTTCCGTCAGAATCCTCGCCCATCAATATCATGCCGTTGCTTTCAATGCCCATCATTTTTTTAGGGGCAAGATTTGCAACCACGCAAACCGTCTGGCCTGTCAGATCATCTGGGTCAAAAAATTCAGCTATTCCGGAAAGTATGGTCCTTTCTTCAAAGCCCATATCTACTCTGATTTGTATCAGTTTTTTTGATTTATCTACTTTTTGAGCAGCAATAATCCTGCCTGCTCTGAGATCCAGGGTCATGAAGTCGTCGAACGTGGCCAGTTCTTTTAGTGGCGGAAAATTTGGCGCTTTAGCGACCTTTTCTTCCTCTTTGCTCTTCAGCTTTTCTATTTCTTTTTCCACCGTTTCATCCTCAATTTTTTCAAATAAAATAGGTTGCTCGGCAATGATATGTTCGGCCGGCACAAGGTGATCATTAATTGCATCCCAATCGGTTTGATGGGGGATTCCCATTTGAGTTCTTAATTCGTTCATTTTTTGTGGCATCACAGGCTGAAAAAGCAGGGAGAGCGCCCCGCATATCTGCGTGCAGACATAGAGGGTGTTCGCGCATTTTTGAGGATCTTCTTTCCTCGTTTTCCACGGTTCTGTTTCTGTAAAGTACCGGTTTCCGATCCTTGCAAGATTCATGGTTTCGGCAATTCCTTCCCGGAACTTGAAGTTCTCGTACGCCGTGCTGATCCGTTCTTTTTGCTCTTCAATTGCCCTCAGTGCGGTAATATCCTGTTCGCTGAGGTTTTCCGGTTTTGGAACCAGGCCATCATAAAATCGCTGTGTAAAACTGGTGGTTCTGAAAACAAAGTTCCCCAGGATGTCGGCCAGTTCGCCGTTTACCCGAGCCTGGAAATCTTTCCATGAGAAATCAGAATCCTTTGTTTCCGGAAGCGATGTTCCCAGTACATAGCGCAGAAGGTCGGCTTCAAAATCTTCCATATATTCTCCCAGCCACACAGCCCATCCTTTGGATGTGGAGAGTTTTTTCCCTTCTAAATTCAGGAATTCATTGGCGGGAACATTTTTTGGCAGAATATAGTCGCCGTGCTGCATCAGCATCGCCGGGAACATGATGCAGTGAAAAACGATATTGTCTTTACCTATAAAGTGTATCAGATCGGTTTCTTCATCCTGCCAATACGTTTTCCAAAGTTCCGGAGAGCCTTTCTCTTCGGCCCACTCTTTGGTGGCCGAGATGTAGCCAATGGGAGCATCAAACCAGACGTAGAGAACTTTGCCTTCTGCATCGGGCAGCGGTACGGGAACGCCCCAGGTCAGGTCTCTTGTAACGGCGCGGTCTTCGAGGCCGCTGTTCAGCCAGCTTCTGCACTGTCCGGTTACGTTGGCTTTCCATCCTTCTCTTGAATCGATCCATTTTTCAAGCCTTTCCTGAAAATTGCCGAGAGGCAGGTACCAGTGTTCCGTCTCTTTCAGGATCGGTTTATTGCCGGTAATAGAGCTTACCGGGTCAATCAATTCTGTCGGGGATAGAGAAGAGCCGCATTTTTCGCACTGATCGCCGTAAGCCTCAGGATGCCCGCATTTTGGACAGGTCCCTTTTACATATCGATCCGGGAGAAACATGTTGGCGTCTTCATCAAAAAGCTGTTTTTCAACTCGTTTGTTAAAAAGTCCCTGATCGTGCAGTTTTGTGAAAAAATACTGCGAGGTTTCTCTGTGTGTGGGCGAACTTGTCCGGCCGTAATAGTCAAAATCGATACCGAACTTTTTAAACACCTCCTTATTCTGGTTGTGGAATTTATCCACGACCTCTTGAGGAGTAATTCCTTCCTTTTCAGCGGCAATTGTAATGGGTACTCCGTGCTCATCTGATCCGCAGATGTGAAGGACGTCTCTGCCTTTCAGTCGCAGATATCGGGTGTAAAGATCCGCAGGTAAATATGCCCCGGCAAGATGCCCCAGGTGTAAAGGACCATTTGCGTAAGGAAGTGCGGAAGTAATAAGTGTGCGTTTAGCCATAAGATCATTTAATGCTTGGTTCAGGCGGCTGAAATTAAGGTCTATGGCGTTAAAT
>CAZKIZ010000149.1:0-7795 GCA_964552935.1 uncultured Rhodohalobacter sp.
TACGCCAGATTACTCAGAATTAGTTCTATAACTACGAAAATAGGGAGTCCCTTACCGACCAGCTTATCGACATGGAGCATCAGGAACTGCATCAGCAGCAGAAACATCAGTACAAAAAAACAGAACAGGAATGGACCTACGTGCTTTTTTAACAGATCAAATTGTACTTTGTTTATCATAACTCGAATATACAAACTGTTTACAGGGGGAAGAAAGATATAAAAACGAGCATTGTTGTTTTATATGATTTGTACTTTCAACATATTTGCTAAAGCATTATTATCAGGCCACCGATAAACTATTTTCACCTTCAACCCCGTTTGCCTATAGAATCTAAAGATACGACGTAAACAGAGTAACATCGCAAAAATAAGCAGCACGATTACCTGTATGGTAAAACCGATTGGGATGGTTTTCTGCCTGCAGGCAGTCAGTATTAAAAGGAATGTGAGTAAAGTACGTCGATATTTAGCGTTTATTATAGGTTTGTGGGTTCTCACCACAGGATCAGCAGCAGTGGCGTATGCTCAAAACGGAGTTGAAACGGACACGCTGTCGGCAGCCGAACAGGATTCCCTGCAGCATGAACTGCGCACTATGTTCCGATCTGTGCGCGGTGCTGAAGTTACCCGTCCTTTCCTTAAACCGATTCCCAAAGTCTACTTTATTACGCTCCCGGCCGAAGAAGTGCAGGTTGAGCGTACTTCCGATGGTGACTTTTTCGCACGAAAATTTATACTCGGCTATCCAAGCGGTGCGGCAAGCTACTACACGTTCGATCAATATAAAGAGCTGAATTTTGAAAGATCCCTCCATAATAACTGGAGTCAGCTGGTGCAGGAGGCGCGTCAGCGGCAGGAGAGACGGCGCGGACTGCTGGACTTCAGCCTTGAGATTCCGGGGGGAGAGCAATCGGCGTTTACAACCATTTTTGGCCGGCCGAAGGTGAATCTGCGCGTAAACGGAGTGGCAACCATGAATGTGGGGGCGTCCATTCAGAAATCACCCGATGATGTAAACCTACCGGAAGATCAGCGTACGCGAGTTGATCCCACCTTCGACCAAAGTTTGCAGCTCAATATTCAGGGTACCATTGGTGATAAACTGACCATTCAAACCGATTGGGACACCGAGCGAACGTTCGACTATCAAAACACGCTGAGCATAGTTTAAGAAGGGTATGAGGATGAGGTTCTGAAAAGAATTGAGATGGGTAACGTTTCCATGAACACCGGCAACTCGCTTATTCGGGGCAGCGGCGCCCTTTTTGGAATTAAGTCAATTGCTGAGTTCGGACCGCTTCGCATTACCTCTGTAATCTCCCAGCAGGACGGAGAGAGCAACGTAGAGACGATCAGCGGCGGTTCCCAGGAGCAGCAAATTCGTGTACGGCCGGCTGATTATGACGATGACCGGCACTTTTTTCTTGATTTTTATACCCGCCAGGAGTTCGAAAACAGCCTCTCCAATCCTCAGCAGCTGAGCCAGACCCTTCAAATAGCTGATGTTGAAGTTTGGAAGCTTCGGGAAACCGTGCAGGCAGACGAAGGGGCCAGGCGGGCTGTGGCGCTTGCAGAGATCGGCGTGGTTGAAAATCCAAATGGTGGCTATTTACCACCAAACAATGAAAACGATCGATTTTCACCGGATGTTTTGAATCAGTTCAGAGACCCGCAGGATGGGATATCGGCTGATGATCTTGGCATTGAGGATTCCAGGAATTTTGAAGAGGGATATTTTACGCTGCTTCGCGAAGGGGAAGATTACACCATCAATAAGGTATCGGGTTATATTTCACTCCGGAGGTCGCTGGGATCCAGGGAGGTTCTGGGTGTGGCGTTCAACTACAGAGATTTTGGAGGTAATATTATCAATGTGGGTGAAATCAACCAGGGGGGTAGCGACCGGATCTACCTCAAGATGCTTCGGCCCCGAAACGTTTCGACCGATAACGACCTGTTTCCGCTTACGATGCGAAATATCTACTCGCTGGGGGTAAGTAATATTAGTCGCGACAATTTAGAAATTGATCTTCTGTTTACTGAAGGAAATATTTCTCAGAACAGGCTTCCCGGACGTACAAACACGCTTTTGCAGGATCTTGGCCTCGACAGGGTTGACTCACAGGGAGCTCCGAATCCAAACAACGAGATCGATTTTGGTACCGGTACACTGAATGCACAGGAGGGGCGGATTATCTTTCCGTACCTCGAACCCTTTGGAAACAGATTGATCGACCTTCTTGAAGACTCACCGGCTACGGCAGAAGACATTGAACGCCTCGTCTATCGCGAGCTCTACACGGAACGGCAGCGTAACGCGGCACAACGATCGAAAAACGAATTTTACCGCTTTGAGGGAGTGTCGAGAGGCGGCGTGCAGGACAATTATAATCTCGGGATTGCACTCGTGGAAGGGTCCGTGAGAGTCCGCGCAAATGGTGTTGAGCTGCAGGAGAATGTGGATTACCAGGTGGATTATTCATTTGGTAGTATCACTATTTTAAATGACCGGTATACGGCGCCGGGACAGGATATTACGATAGAGTATGAAAATCAGGCGCTGACCTCCATTGAACAGAAAACATTTACCGGCATCAGGGCTGAATATGAGGTAAACAACGATATCCGTTTTGGCGGAACGTACTTTAGATTTAATGAGCGGCCGCTGGACGATAAAATCCGTATTGGAGATGAACCGATCAGCAACTCTATTTTGGGATTTGACGCCAACGCAAGATTTGATACTCCTTTCGTAACGCGTGCCATTGATGCCCTGCCGCTTCTGCAAACCCGGAGCGATTCTGAGATCTCTTTCAGCGGTGAGTTTGCGCAGCTTCGGCCCGGTGTGGCGGAAACAAGAGCCGTGAGACGCGCCATCAGAAACGATGAACTTTTTCCGGATGAGGAAGATGGTCTCTCTTTCATTGACGATTTTGAAGGATCGAGCATCAAACTGAGCCTGTTGAACGCAAACCGATGGAACATTGCTGCAGCCCCTGCTGCGGTGCCCGGTTATGATCCCGATGCACAGATTTTCGAAGAGGATGATTTTCAGAGCCCGCCGGTAGCAACCAACCAGAGCCGGCGCGACCGTTCCGACCTGCGCTCCAAGTTCAGTTTTTATACCATTCCGAGAAACATCTCCTCTATCCTGGGCGGAGTTCAATTTACGCCGGAAACCCAGCCGGTAAATGTACGGGATGTATTCCCGGGCAGGGAGACGCAAAACCCGCAGGATGAGATTATAAATACCCTGGATGTCCACTTTGATCCAACAAAGCGCGGGCAGTACAACTACAATATGAACCTGAGAGAACTGCTTGAGGATACACCGGAAAAAACGTGGGGTGGGATGACGGCCGTAATTCCATCAGGCCAGGAGGATTTCACTCAAAATAATATCGAATTTCTGGAATTCTGGGTTCAGCCCGTACTGCCTGGCGGCCAGCTTCCCGGAGGCGCTTTGATTGATGACTACGACGGGAAAATATTTATAGATATCGGCCTGGTGTCTGAAGATGTGATTCCGAATTCCAAAAACAACACCGAGGATGGCCTTGCGCTGAATCCCGACAACCTGATCCTGGATGATTTTGATAACCCCCGTTCGGCACTGCCGGCAAACCCGCCGCCGCCTGAAGGTCAGTTTTCAAACGAAAATCGTGAGCTTGAGGATGTGGGTCTCGACGGTCTACCAAATTCAGGTGGGGTGCGCGGGCTGGATGAACAGACGGTCTTTGCAGACTTTATTGAGGAGATGCGGCTTCAGTATGGCGAAGAGAGCGAAGAGTTTCAGCAAATATTGAACGATCCGTCAAACGACGACTATCGCTTCTATGGATCTTCTGCGGCTGACGGGCTTCCGCTTCATGAGCGATTTCACCGTCTGCTCGGATTTCCTGACGGCAACACTCCCATCGATCAAAGTGATAATCGCGCAATCACCAACCGCCCCGATTCCGAAGGGCTGGTGAACCCATCCACCGTAAATCTTACAAACGCCTACTACCAGTATGAAGTCGATTTTAATCCGGCAGATCAGTCCAGGCTGAGAATTGGTGAACCCGGAACATTCATCGTGGATGAAGTTGGAAATCCCGGAGATCCGCAGCAGGACAGATGGTACCAGGTGCGAATCCCCATTGAGGAGTTTAAGCGCCGGGTAGGAAACATCGACGATTTTCAGAATATCACCTACATCCGTTTCTGGATGTCAGGCTACGAGCAGCCGTTCACACTGCGATTTGCAACCATGGAGTTTGTGGGTAGTCAGTGGAGGCAGGATGAGGCAATCAACCAGCAGAGTGATCCCAATGCTAATATTCGGATCAGCACAATCAATATTGAGGAGAACTCTAACCGGCGCCCATTTCCGTATCGTCAGCCTGCGGGAGCCATACGGTCGCAGGATCGCAGCAGCCAGCTTCAGAGCCTTCAGAATGAACAGTCGATAGTTCTGCAGGCGGAGAATCTGGGCCCGCAATCTCTTCAGATGATAAAAAGAGTCTATCCAGGAGGATTGAACTTGCTGGACTACTCCAACATGCGAATGTTTGTTCATGGTGAAGGGTACAACAATCGCGATGAGGTTGAGCTGGTGATGCGTTTTGGCAACGATCTTGAGAACAACTACTACGAGTACCGCCAGCCGGTTTCACCGTCGGACGAGAATTTTCCGTTTCAGGATTTTGATCCCGGAAACAACCCTCAGCTTCGCGAAGAGGGAGAACAGATTTGGCTCTATGACGAAAACAGCATGAATATTGTGCTTTCGGCATTCAATCAGCTCAAACAATTACGGGACCAGGAGTTTGGTTTTGACCTGGACGGCGTTTACGAGAGGGGTGATCTGCTCGAAAATGCGGCACCGGGAGCCGTCATTGCCATCAGGGGGAATCCTTCACTGGGTCGGATTACAGAGATCGGTATGGGTGTTCGAAATCCGTACGATCCGGATGTGCCCAACGGCCCGGGTTCGCCCGTTGTGGACGCCGAACTGTGGCTAAACGAGCTCAGGGTATCGGGCTACGACAACGAGCGCGGCTGGGCGGCCAACGCCAGTGCCCGGTTTAAGCTGGCTGACTTCGCAACCGTAAACGGTAACATCACCCGTCAGACGCAGGGCTTCGGGTCACTGAACTCGCGGCTGGGTCAGCGTCGTGTGGATAATCAAACCGCTTTTGACGTCAGTACGACCATAAATCTTCACCGGTTTATTCCCGAGCGGTACGGGTGGAATATACCGCTGAGCTTATCAACGCGACAGTCATCATCGATACCCAAATTCCTTCCCAACCAGGGGGACATCCGTCTGTCAGATTTTGAAAGTGCGGTACGTGCGAATGAGAACCTTGATGAGAATCAGCAGGATGTTCTTATCAATGAGCAGCGGCGGGAAGCGGAAACCTATTCCGAAAGCTATGCGCTTAACTTATCGAATATATCTAAACGAAATTCGCAGAACAGGCTGGTTCGCTATACGGTTGATAATACCACCTTCAGCTACAACTACAACACCCGATCGGGCAGAAATCCGCAGCAGCTTTTCCAGGATGACTGGAGTTTCAATACGTCGCTGCGGTACTCGCACTCCTTCAGGAATGTATCGTTCTGGAGGCCGCTGCAGTTTTTAGAAGATGTGCCGGTGCTGGGCACTTTTTCCAGCCTGGGTATTGGATATAAACCTAACAACGTTACGACATCCATCTCGGCGAGCCGTTCTTTTGACGAGAGAAAACGCCGGGTATTGGAAGGGCAGGACGAACTGCCGCTCCAGCAGAACCATAACTTTACCTACAATACAGCATTTGGATTTGGCTACAACCCGATACGGTCCGTTACCACCTCTTTTCAAAACAGAAATACATTCGATTTAGGGCGCTTCACGGTTCGTGATGCCGGCCTTGGCGGGGTGGACGAAGATGCATTTGAACCGGTTCCAACATTTCGCGTTTTAAATGATCTTGCGTCCGATACGCTGCGCCCGAGAAGAGATACCTACAGCGAAGATTACACTGCAAGCTGGCAGCCCCGCCTGAACCAGGTGAGTGGCCTGCAGTGGGTAAATTATAACCTTCGATATGGCGGAGGATTCAGGTGGCAAAACTCATCATTCGGTTCAAATCTCGGTGCAACAGTTTCAAATAGTTTCAGGCTCGATCATACCCTCAGACTCGATATCAATAACCTGCTGAGGCGTTCATCAACCTACACAGACGCGGTTAATTCCGACAGGCAGGAGAGGCGGGAACGACAGGCAAGGAGAAACCGCGATGATGATGTTGAACCGTATGGATTGGATGAACAGGCGGTTTACTTTGGCAGAAAGCTGTTGCTGGCCGCATTCAGTATTCAAACCCTCGAAGTAAACTATAACAACTCCAAGTCGTCTTCACAGGCCGGCTATGCGGGGGGCTCTCAGCTGTATGATCTTTTTAACGATGACAAGCTGGCACCGGGTTTTCTGTACCGCCTGGGAGTTGAAGAGCGTATTGGAACCAATCAGCTGATCGATAATATTGACGGACAGTCGATTATACAGCTGCCGGCAAACAATACGTTCAACGACGATATCAGTTTGAGCGCCAGGTTCAACCCGTTTAACAATTTTTCGCTCGATCTGTCGTGGCAGACACAGTGGGATGAAAGATTGACGGAATCGATTGCACTGGATCCAAACAGTGAGATTTCGGCTGTTCAAACATCATCAGGAAATATATCCTCATCGGTATGGGCGTTTGGTGGCGGCTACAGAGAGCTTTTTGATCTGCAGATGCAAACTGCTTTTGATGACATGGCGGCAAATGAAAACATTATTTCAGATGCTATTGGTGATGGTGACGGACGAACGGTATTGAACCGGGTGAGCCTGCAGGAGGATTTCCGCGAAGCGTATCTCGGCAGGGAAGGATCCGTTGGTGAAAAAGGGTTTACCCCGATACCGCTGCCCAACTGGCGAATAAACTGGACCGGAATTGAAAGTCTGCTGCCTTTTGTGGGCCGGTACATGCAGCGGGCATCTATATCGCACGCCTATACCGGCCGGTATCGGATGGGGTGGTCACTGAACAACGATCCGGGCTCCGAAATTACCCGTAACGTGGGCGCATACACCGTATCCAGTTTTCGGTCTGAATTCGAGCCCACATCACTGAATGTTGAAAGACGGTTTGCGCCGCTGGCTCAGCTTAACGTTACCTGGGACAACGGACTTCGCACCCAGATTGGGTATGAAACGAGCATGGTGACCAGCATGGCGCTTTCGAACGTTCAGGTGACCGAGCGAACCTCGAAAGGAGTGAACTTTTCATTTGCCTACACCATTCAGAACTTTAACTTGCCATTTCTTAGAACGCTCCGAAATGATGTTGATATTTCAATCAACGGAAACTTTATAGATGATAAAGAGGAGCGGTTTTTGCTGGAAACAGACATTTCGAATGCCCTCCAGGCCGGAAGCGAACAGATTGTGAGAGATCCATCATTTTATACCATCAGTGACCCGAGGGTGTCGGGACAGTCTCGCTTTAACGGTTCAATCGTCGTTGGGTACAGATTTTCGAACACGTTCCAATCCAATTTTGAGTATACCTACACCAGTACCAATCCAAAATCGACTCGTACGTTTTCCCGGACCACCCACGATATCCGCTTTAACGTTAGGATTAATATTTCATCGAATTAGTGGGATTTAGGACGATGGAAATATCACTCCCTCTTTTGATAAAGGGGAAATAGGGGGGATTTGAATAATGGATAATGAATGTTGAATAGGAAGGCTGTTCAACATTCGG
>CAZKIZ010000150.1:0-7748 GCA_964552935.1 uncultured Rhodohalobacter sp.
TCTAATCCATTTCTTTCCAGGATATCCCAAAAACTGAATTCGAATCTGAAATTTCAAAAAAGTGGCTCCCCTTCTTTATTAAGAAAGTGCCGGGGACATAAGCGCTAAATTTAACAAAAATAGTTGTGTTTGATACAGTTTGGCTGTCCAAAAAGAGCGTCATCCCGCACCCCGAAGGCTTTCAGGACGGGATCTCCATCCGTTGATATGGTTAGGGGATCCCGGATCGGAGTCCGGGATGACGAAATAAATAACTTTTCTGCAATAATACGCTCTTTTTGGACAGCCTGACTTTCAATGCCTCAATCGACAAGTTTTATTGATTGAACTCAGGTCCTAACAAACGGTATCTGCATAGATATCTGAAAACGAAAGCTCTGAAGTTACTTGAAACTCTTATAACTTATCTCCGTACTGCAATAATCTTGAGACTATTTCATTAACTATGAACCCGCTTTTTTGGGCATAAGATGCGGCTGTCAAACATATTTTTACATTACCGGCTGTTATTTCCCCGAAACTCCTTTTACTTTAATTTCAATTCATCAATCAAATTCTTTCCGCAATGAGATCACTCCTTTTTTCATCTGCACTTTCAGTTGCAATAGTCATCATTTTTGGACTTACCCTGGTTGAGGCTCAAGATCGTGGCGGCGATATCACGTCCGAACAACTTCGCGATATGGCCAGAACAACCAGCGTTCCGGATCACCGCACAGTTGATACCCGCGGCACACCTTTTTTCAATGAAGAATTTACAAACGGGTCGATTACCTTCGAAAATGGTCAGACGACCAATGTAATGCCTCTCCGATACAACGCTTACGAAAACAACCTTCAGTTTATGAGCGGCAGTAACATCTATGCCGTTGAAAACAACACGGTGAGATCTTTTGAACTGTATGCCACTGACAGCGTTATCCGTTTCGAAAAAGGGTATGACGCCCGCCGCCTGAGCCCTGAAGATTTTGTAGCGGTGATGGCTGACGGCGAAGCGAAATTTATGGTTAAACACACAGTTAACTATCTTGAAGATATCTCCGGTTACGGCCAGGCCACACAGGTTGAGGAGTACTCACCGTCGCGCGAATATTACGTTAAATTTGGTGATGGCGATGTGGACCGGATTCGAAGCCTAAATGAGCGGCGCGTCATGAGAACATTCCCGTCACACGAAGATGAGCTCGAGCAGTTCGCCTCTCAAAACAACATACAGTTCGACAATATTATGGACGTATCAAGACTATTCAAACACTACAATACACTTCAAAATGAGCCCGGTCAATAGCTTATTGATGCTCGTTAGAACAATTCTGCTTCAACAAAATTAAATTTAATAATCTACTAAAACAGTGTCCGTTGGCGGCACTGCTTTCTGCACAAATATCATCTAATCAAACTATGTTTAAATCACTTTCATCAACCCTTACGGGTATTTTCGCTCTCATAATCTGCTCTGTTTTAATTTCCTGTTCCGGTACAACCAAACAGTATATGTCGCCTGATATAAATGGTGACAACAGCAATGAAACCGTTTCACTTCTGGTGATTGATAGAAATGACTTCCCTGAAATTGATTCAGACCACAGGTTTGGTGAGCTCCGAATCAACGAGCAGCCCCTGTTTCAGCAGCGGCTTCTGACACTATTTCGGGAGGCGACCGGGGCCAATGTTAAGAGTGAAATGAGAGCCCTCGATGTGGATCAATCCTCATTCCGGGTCAGAGAGTTCACTGAAGGGGGCACAAACCTGAGATTTGTGGCACCCGCCAGCGGAACCGCACTGAAAAGTGATTACGAGTCGCCCAGATTTGTGGTGATGCTCGACGGTTTTAGGTTCGACAGGTATGAAGAGCTTGTGGGCGGAGACTCCTATGCGGGACATGAGCCAGATGTAGTACCGAGAATGAAGTTTGAAACAAACTACCTTATCTGGGACAATGATGTACAGAAAGCCGTTGCATGGGGCACGATCGATTCTGACAGCGTAATTGAGATTGCAAGAATTCAAGAAATCTACGAACAGCTGCTTCTCAATTCACTTCAGAGAATGAACAGGATGAGCCCTTTTGGCAGCAGAGGTTAACTGTTGCGCAATTCCTGTAATTCACGTATAAAATCATTCCAGCTTCTCGCATAAATCTCTCTCGACATGCTGAAGCTGGTATTGTGGCCGCCCTCAAGTTCAACGAAGACCGCATCTTTTGCAGATGAGGCAATCTCATACAATTTTCGGCCGTGTCGTATATCGATAATGCGATCAGATTTGGCGTGCATTACCAGTACTCGTTTTGCGTTTGACCGGCGAAGATCTTCATCCACAGGAAACCGGATGGATACCAGGAACCCCGGGACAAACGGATAGATATCAGATGCAATCTCTCTCCCGTTGATGAATGCAGAATCCAGCACCAGGCCCGACCCGTTAAATTCTGCCGACTGCCTTGCTGCAACGGCGGCTCCTAGAGATCGCCCGTAGAAAATCATATTCTCCTCCGGCACATCAAGCCTGTGACGCAGGTAATGAACAACAGCCTCTCCGTCTCTGTAGATTCCCTGCTCGCTGGGTGATCCTTCACTTTTCCCGTAGCCGCGATAATCATACAGAAAAACTGCTGCTCCCTGACCAGCAATCTCCCCCGCAATCTCAACTCTTCCGCTGATGTTTCCGGCGTTTCCATGAGAGTAAACCACAACGGGCCGGTCATCAGGATCACCGATCATCCAGCCATGAATCGTTACGCCATCGGATGTTTCAATCCAGTGCTCCGACCACTCCAGTCCCAGCCTGTCTGGTGTGGCCATCATGGATGAGGATGGGTGAAAAATCAGTTGGTTTTGAAAAACAGTTAATAGTCCCACAACCAAAAGATATCCAACAAAAAGCCAGAGTAAAAATTTGAGAATCGGTTTCGCTTCCATTTTCCTGTTTGATAATTCTTCTGTCGCACTCTACTGTGAACGTTCTGAACGAATTCGGTAGCTCTTTTCCCATTCGTAGTAATGTATAGTCAGCTCATTCGGTCTGCAACAAACCTGGCAATCTTCAATATAGGTCTGCTGATCACCCTGCGAAGGATCTATAAATGTGCTATTGATTTCACCACAACAGGCGCAGGTATATTCGGCAGATTGAACTTCAGATTTTTGTATTTCCATAGATATAACAACAAACATTAAGCCTGATTCAATTCACAAGCTATTGCAGGCGCCTGATGCTTAAACTCGCTACCTCTTCACGGTAAAACCGTCAAATGATTGATCGGATATCTCCTTTCGCTCAACTTCATGAAGTTCATCCACCCGCGCAGCAACGGGACCTGACTTTAGCCGTTTCGTCATCTCGTCCACATTTTTCACGTCTCCTTCCAGCAGGGCTTCTACTTCGCCATTTTTCAGATTTTTTACCCACCCGCTTATCCCGAGCTCGCGCGCATTTTGACGTGTGTAATGGCGAAACCCTACGCCCTGAACCCTGCCGGTTATTCGCAACTGTTTTTGAATTTTATCCATAATGGTTGAATCTTGTAATTCTTAGTATCTTCCAGCTATATAATCAATTAAATCTACGCATGACTCTTACACAACTCAAATATATTGTAGCTGTGGACAAGCACCGCCATTTTGCCACCGCAGCCGATAGCAGCTTTGTTACTCAACCCACTCTCAGTATGCAAATACACAAGCTCGAAGATGAGCTTGGCGTTGTACTGTTCGACAGATCTAAATCGCCGGTAGTACCGACTGAAATCGGCGAAAAGGTTTTAGAGCAGGCTCGCATCATACTGCAAGACGCGCGCAAGATTACCGACATTGTGCAATTCCAGGAAAATTCTCTCAGTGGAAAATTTCGGGTTGGAGTCATCCCCACAGTTGCCCCCTATCTTGTGCCGCGGTTTTTGCACTCGTTTCTGTCGGAACACCCGGACGTGGAGCTTGTTTTTGAGGAATCTCTTACCGCCACTATTTTAGACGGACTCAATAACGATGAGCTTGACGCAGGGATCATCGCCACGCCGGTTGAGAGCGCTCATATATACATGGAAGATCTTTATGTTGAGCCGTTTGCGGCATACCTGTCTAAGAGTCATCCTCTGGTTGATAAAGATTTGCTGACCATAGAAGACCTGGAGCAGACTAACATCTGGCTGCTGAACGAGGGCCACTGCTTCCGGGATCAAACCGTAAAAATCTGCAAGGAGGCGACGAGAAACAGCGGGTCAGAAATAGAGTTTCGCAGCGGCAACCTGGAGACGCTGAAAAGACTTGTAGAACAAAACTACGGAATGACGCTGCTTCCCTGGACCGCAACCCAGCACGCTAAAGAGTCTGTTTCAGATTCCGGGGCCATTATAAAAGAGTTTAGCGAACCGGTACCCTGCAGAAAAGTACGCCTGGCGTACGGCCGTAAACATCTCAAACAGTCTATTCTGAAAGCCTTCCGGGATTCAATAACCCAATCCGTTCCTGAAAAATTGTTGAGTACAGATCAGCAAATGGTCATTGAGTAACTCAAACAGACGGTATTAACTTAATCATTACCAGGGTATATGCTCAGCTCTTTTTCGGCACAGTGGTTTACCGCCTACTACCTTACGCTCGGTACTCTTTTGATCGGTTATGGAATTTACCTGCTGGTAAAACAGCATGAAATGGCCGGCTATCTTAAAGATGTTGCTTCCAGCTACGAAGATCCGCCAAGGGCGTTCAGATCGGTTTTAAAATATCTGCTTCTGTTTACGCTCCCCGGCCTCATTCTAAGTTTCTTTCCATTTTCGTGGATTGAGCTTCTTTTTTCAATCTGGAGCCTGATCATCATCTATACGATCGGCCAAATACTGCTCCAGTGGAGTGTTGTTGCAAAACAGATACTTGCAATGGCCGGGGAACTCCATAAGAAAGTTCGTTTTGCAGGAATCAATATGATCTCCATCGGCGTTGTGGTATTCATGCTGTGCTTTATATTGATATCAAATACCTTTTAAACGATGATTTTAAAAAAAGCCGGGTACCAGGGAATCTATCTTCCTGAACTCGGAATTGCGATGGATGGAACTCATCCTGAGGCTGAATTTACTTTTGTAACCCACGCCCATGCGGATCACATGCACCGAAATCGTTCGGTTCACACATTCGCCAGTCGTCCCACACTGAAGCTGATGGAGCTTCGCGGATTTAAAGGGGAATCCACCGCGCTTTCTTTTCATCAGCCTTTGGAAACAGACCGGTTCAGAGTTACGCTCTATCCTGCGGGCCATATTCTCGGTTCGGCGATGATCTATGTGGAATCAGAACTGGGATCACTCCTCTACACCGGCGACTACAGAACGCCGCCCTCTCCTGCCACGGAAGGATTCAATGCACCGGAGCAAGCCGACTTTGTGATTACCGAAGCCACGTTCGGTCTTCCGATCTACCGGTGGAAAACAAACGAGGAGCTGGCAAATGAGATTCAGCAATTTGCAAGCGAAACCCTTGATGAGGGATATACTCCGGTTTTCCTGGGATACAATCTGGGCAAAGCGCAAGAGATCATGCATATCCTGTCACCGCTTGATCATCCAATTATGATCCACGGTGCCGGCTATAAACTCTGCAGCGTTTATGATGAGGAAGGGATTGACCTGGGGCCGTATCAAACCTACGATCGCGCCACGTGCGAGGGAAACATTTTGGTCTGTCCATCCTCAGCGCTCTCGAATGGATTTGCATCCAACGTCCGGAAAAAGCGGATCGCCTACTGCAGCGGCTGGGCAGCCCTGGAATCGCGCCGGACGCAGCTAACTGTCGATAAGCTGATCCCGATATCCGACCATCTCGACTTCTATGAGCTGATCGGTTTTTGTGAGCGCCTCTCCCCAAAAAAAGTATACATCACCCACACGCCTAACCCCGATGTGGTAAAACATTTCCTGGATGAACGCGGAATCAATAGCGGGTTTTTAGATCTGGAGATGGAAGCAGATGATTAGGTTAACCTCGAAGAGGGTTAACCACAAAGATCGCGAAGGTGGCACAACGGTAAAGTTTTGCCAATAATTTTTCAATAGTAGCCCCTAATTTTGCCAAAAAAGGGCAACAATGATTAGTAGGGGATTGAATTGAGAAAGCGCGCAGTGCGAGACTTTCGAAAATCAGGGGTGTGTTCCGGAACCTTGAAGAAAACTGTAAGCAAATTCCGGCTCCTGGCCATTCCAACACACCCCTCGGTTTGAAAAACTGCGTTCCGCAGTTTTCAAATCCATTTCCCCTCTCAAAGAGGGAATTTCGTAGCCCTTCGAAGAGAATATTTTGATAGATATTTCAAAACTCAGCAGAGCCTCACCCCTTCCCCAAAATAGTCAGGGTTAGAAAAGCTCTAACATGTGTCGTTTATTTGCGGCATTGAAGTTTGTCCAGCCGCCGACGGAAAGGAGAAGAGTCCAAACACCACTCAAATCATCTTCCTCAAAGGGCCGTGATAATCTACCCGCTTGAAGTTAAGGTCGAAGACCAGGCCGTTATCTGATTTTAAATCCCATTCCGCCTTTAGCTGGCTTAAAAATATCTGGATAACCATCGAGCCGAAATTTCCGTCTCTGAAGAAATCTTTACTGTCATCAATTCCTTTTCCATAATCCCTGTATTTGATCGACACCATCTCTCCTTCAAGCTTTATTTCAATATCAATCCTTGTATGTTCACCCGGACGGTAGGCGTGTTTTATAGAGTTCGTTATCAGCTCATTCAGCAAGAGACCGCAGGTTATGGACTGATCAAGGCTTAGCCTCAGAGGATCTAAATCGAGGTTAAACTTCGGAGGCTTTTTGTGGGTATCCACAGTATCCGCAATTTTCTCTACAAGCTCCCGAATGTAGGCATCAAAACCGATCTCATTGAGTTTATCCTGGTTGTAGAGATGCTCATGAACCTTTGCAATCGAGATAATTCTCATCTGGGTGTCCTCCAGCACAGATATAGCCTCCTCATTTTCCAGCCCGGATATCTGCATGCCCAGCAGCGCGCTAAGCACCGCAAGGTTATTTTTAACGCGATGATGCACCTCCTGCAGCAATATATGTTTCTGATCAAGTAAGCTGGTTAGCTCTAATTCATTCTCCACCAGCTGTGTTACATCTTCACCAATCGTCTGCGCCGCAGGTTTGCCTTCATATATGATCGGAATTGACTGAACTTTCAGATACCGTTTTTTGCCCGATCTGTTTACGATTGACGATATCTTTGGTGGTGTTGGCTTACCGCTTTCAAGTTTTTTCAGCCTCTTCTTTACCGATACATGCTCTTTTTCATCGAGGATATCATAAATCGTTTTACCAACCATTTCTTCAGGATCATCAACCCCATGAAACTCTGCACCGGCTCTGTTCATAAACTTAATCACTCCGTCAACCGATATTTGAACCATCGAAGGGTTTTGAGACACAATAGACTCCCATTTCTCTTTGGCTTCACTGAGCTTTTCACGAGCTGTAACCAAGTCTGTAATATCATTTTGAATCCCTACAAAATACTCCACTTCTCCTTTCCTGTTTTTTATAGGAGAAATCTTGAGCTCGTTCCAAAACAGCGATCCATCTTTACGGTAATTCCTGAGAATTGCAGTACATCCGACTCCCTTTTCCAGGGCATTTCTGATTATTTCCCTGCCCTCCTGATCACGGTCATCCCCCTGTAAAAAACGGCAGTTTCTTCCCAGCACTTCTTTCTTATCATAGCCTGAAAGCTCCGTGAATGCACGGTTACAGAAAA